>CAZEMY010000138.1:0-6478 GCA_964513405.1 uncultured Desulfobulbaceae bacterium | reverse complement strand
TACACAAAAAAGTAAGGGACTTTTTTCTCCCTTCGGTTAATAAAAAATACATTCTCAGGATTGGGCTGGTCGGCTTGAGTTGTTATCTGATTTTCAGTTATCTTTTTGTCCCCCTGCGAATTGAAGGGCGGAGCATGGAACCCGCTTACAGTGATGGTTCTTTGAGTCTTTGCTGGAGAATAAAATATTTATATTCAGATATAGAACGGTTTGATGTGGTAACTGTGCGTTTCTCCGGTCGGAGTGTAATGTTGTTAAAACGGGTTATTGCTCTGCCTGGAGAAACTGCCCGGTTCCGGGCAGGACAGCTTTATATTAATGATAAATCGGTTGACGAATCTTATGTTTACCATAGTTTCCCCTGGAATCTGCCGGTTAGAATAGTAGCAGAAAACCATGTCTATGTTATAGGTGATAATCGGGGGGAAGATATGTCCCTCCATCGTTTTGGTCAGGTAAATACTAATCGTATTGTTGGAGGTGTTATCTTATGAACATAAAACGGAAGCTGTTATTTATTCTCCCAGTTCTGGCCATAGCTGTTACTGTTTTTTTTCTTCTGCCCAGTGATGAAAAAAAAATCCGCAATAACCTTGCCGCCCTTGCCGAGTACTCTTCATCGTCACCCGATGACACTGCCATTGCAAGTCTAAGAAAAACTGCAATGGCAGCAGATCTTTGCCGAGACCCAAGTGCAGTCACTATTGAATCTGCCGATATTAATCGCGATTTTAACAGAAAAGAGACGAAAAATCATATCCTGATGATGAAGAGAAAACTGCCTGATACCCGTTTTAGCTTCCATGATACAGTTGTTAAATTTCCATCTGATAATAGAGCCGAAATCATCACCACCCTGAAGTTACAGGGAAAAGTGAAAGATGAACGGTTCACGGATGCCTATGAACTGAGTATTGAGGCAGAAAAAATAGAGAGCGACTGGTTGTTTTCCTCGTTCGTGGTTGTCGAGTTTATGAAAAAATAAACCGACAGGCAGATCAATCGGTTATACATCGGTAAAATCAACCGGAGGTTTTCGTAAAAATTTCACGAATTTTGACTTTTCTATACAGTTGGTGTAGGCATCCTCTGGGCTGATTTTTTTCTTTTCCAAAAGGATCATGATTGCGTCATCAATTGTCTGCATCCCATATTTCTTACCGGTCTGCATTACCGAAGGAATCTGGTAGGTTTTACCTTCTCTGATCAGGTTTCGCACCGCCGGAGTACATATCAGTATTTCCAGGGCAGCTACCCGACCCTTCACATCTATCCGCTTGAACAGGGTTTGAGAAACCACTGCCTTTAGAGCATCGGCAAGGGTTGAGCGAACCTGAGCCTGCTGGTTGGCCGGGAATATTTCAACAATTCTGTCCACGGTTTTCATTGCGTTCATGGTATGGAGAGTCCCAAAAACCAGATGACCGGTCATGGATGCTTCCATGGCAAGTGATATGGTTTCAAGATCCCGCATCTCGCCCACGAGGATAATATCAGGATCTTCACGCAGAGCCCCCCGAAGAGCAGCGGAAAAGCTCTTGGTATGGGTGCCGACTTCACGGTGATTGATAACACATTGCTGACTTTTATGAACAAACTCGATGGGGTCTTCGACGGTCAGGATGTGGTCTTTTCGGGTTTTATTTGCCTCGTCAACAATGGCGGCCAGGGTGGTTGATTTACCTGAACCGGTGGGCCCGGTAACCAGAACCAGCCCCTTGGGAAGGCTGGCAAGCTTGGAAATAACCTTGGGTAACCCCAAGTCATCGCAAGTCATGATTTCACTGGGAATTTCACGAAACACGGCTGCAATCCCATATTTCTGTTGAAAAAAGTTGCATCTGTATCTGGCAAGTCCCGGAATTTCATAACCAAAATCCATATCCCCTGACTCTTCAAAGGATTTAATCCGATCTTCAGGGCATATTTCATAGAGCATTGCTTTTAGTTCGTCATTTTCCAGAACTTTAAACTTTACTCTTTCCATCTCTCCCCGAACACGAAGAACCGGTTGTTGACCGGACATCATGTGCAGATCCGATGCCCCTTCATCATTCATCAGTTTAAAAAAAGCATCTATTTGAGCCATGGTTCATCTCCAGTTAAAAGAAGGGAAATATAAAAAATTAGAATACAACAGTTTTGCGAATATGCTGGACTATCTCATCAACATCATCCATTATTTCGATCAAATCAAGATCCTCTTCTGAAATTTTACCGGTTGCCAGTAGTTGTGTTTTCAGCCAGTCTAACAACCCGCTCCAAAATGAAGAGCCAACAAGAATAATTGGAAACGGCTTAACTTTGTGGGTTTGGATCAGGGTTAACGATTCAAAGAGTTCGTCCAAAGAACCAAAGCCCCCTGGCATACAGACAAAGGTCATGGAGTATTTCATAAACATTACCTTGCGTACAAAAAAATACCTGAAGTTAAGGGGCAGATTGATGTATTTGTTTCCTTGCTGTTCGTGCGGGATATCTATATTAAGACCTATGGAAATGCCACCCGCTTCACTGGCACCACGGTTTGCTGCTTCCATGATACCTGGACCGCCGCCGGTGACAATGGGATAGCCTGCTTCTGAGAGTTTACGGGCTATCTCCCTTGCCTTCTGGTAGTCAGGATGATCTTCATCGGTTCTCGCTGAACCGTAAATGGTGACCGCAGGTCTTTCTATTGCTGACATGGTGTCAAAACCATCGACAAACTCCGCCATTATTCTGAACATTCTCCAGGAGTCACCGCTGGTGATATGCTCAAAGTAATTGCCGTTTTCCCGGCTTATTGGAAATTTATTGTGACTGTTCATGTGTTTATGTCCCGGTTTTTATTTTTGAGGATGAGCTGATCTCTGCGAGAAGCCGATCTGCTTTATTTTGCTCTGGTCGGCTTGCCTCTTGCGAGGTGATAACTTTTTGCAGTACAGCTCGGGATTTACTGATATTGCCGGTGATTGCGAGCAGTTCACCGTGGAGCAGGGTGGCTCTGACATTATGAGTCTTCATCCGTAGACATTGCCTGACAGCATCTATGGCTTTGCTGATTTTTCCCTGATGTTTCAAAGCCAATCCATATCTATACCAGCAGTTTGTCGATCTCCCATCGATTGATAACGCTTTTTCAAGGAGCATGTTACCTGTTTCTTCGCCTTCTCCGTCTTTAATATACAGTAAACCAAGCATGCTCATGCTTTCAGGGTCGTGGGCGTAGAGTTGGAGAGCCTTTTGCAGTGATTTCACAGCTTTTTTTATGGATCCTGTCTCTAAGAAAGCCTCTCCCTGCAGGCGATAAAGCAGAAAGCTTTTTTCTTTAGCCTCTTTATACCACAGTTTAATTAAGGGTAGAGCCTGCTTGTATTGCCCTGTCTGGCAGTAGAGGCGACTGAGTTGCTGGTAAACTTCCAAACCCTCCTTTCCGGTATGGGCCTGTACCTGATATGCTTTTTTGAAAAACTCCAGAGCAGTATGATCATCACCCCGCACCTGATGGGCGTAGCCAAGATTTACAAGAGCCATGTAATCGTCTGGCTTTCTTTTAAGTACCTGTTGAAAGGACTCAATGGCTTTTATGTGCCTGTTCATCTTGATCAGAGATACACCCAGGCTGTTGAGGAGGTTGTGGTCGTCGTTTTTAAGTTGCAGGCCAAGAGAATATTCACGAACTGCCTGTTTGAAGTCTCCTTCATCGAAGTACCAGTCCCCACTTACATTGAGAGTTAAGTGGTCAAAAAAGACAATGCTGCCGGAACCGTAAAAGCTGCCATGCATGATAGCCTTGCGACAGTTACGGATTGTATCTGTTTTGCTGAATTTCAGACAAGGGTAGTAACATCCGCCAACCTCAAGGGATGTTTTTTGTGTTTGCTTGACTGCTTCTGCTATACACCTGACCCGTTCCTCGATAGCGGTGCTGGCAACAAATGGAAATAGAATAAAAGCCTGGTTGACAGTATTGGCAAATAGATGTTCGCTGTCGCTTATGAGAGGTTCCACATGTTTTGCCAAAGGGTTTTGTTCGGTACAGGTTCCGCTCTGGAAAACGGCAAGGGCAAAGCGATTAACCCCAAGCCATTTTCGGCGTAACTTTCTTAAAACTCCTGCCTCCGGCAGGGAAAAAGGAGAGTCCTCCATCTCCCTTAAGGCCGCAATATCACATATACCGTAGGGGCCCCGCTGCTCGGCCATCTTAAGAGCCAGCCAGAGTTTTTCCTCCACTTTTAATTTGTTTTCTGTCCCGGCACAGGCAATATGTATTTTTTGTATAGCCTCTCTTTTCAGTAATCGTTGGAGGTTGTGGCCAAAAGAAGTTCTTTGTTGACGATTTTTCCCGGTTGTCAGCAAGGCAAAGACTCCCTGACCTTTAAAAAAAAGAATTCCCCGGCTGACCGCTGCAAAAAAATCAGCCAGCACCTGGATTTTTTGTAAACTGCCGGCGGCAGACCGCCTTATAAAGGAAACATTAATTAAAAAAAGTGCATGTTGATCACTGTTATCCGTTGACTGGAGGAAAGAATCAAGAGCTATGCTGTTGTGCAGACCGGTAAGGGGGTCAACGCAGCTTTGTTTGACAAGCAGTATCTGTTTATACAGGGTTTGCTGGAATTCAGAGAGCCAGGAGTTAGATAATTTTTTCATTAATGGCTGATCTGCGTCGGCAGAAATAAAGACAAAAAAAACATGTCCTCCGTCTTCAAGTGGTTGGGGTATGATTAGAATGCCATGTTCAAGGGCAGGGGTGTTGGTCTGGGCAGCGATATCTGTGACTCTAATCAGATGCTCAGGGAGCAGGTAGTCTTTTACAGGTATGGTCGCCTTTTCGCTTAGATAGACTTTTACGCTCACCGGTATGGGAAACATCCGTTTGGCTTCATGCCTGAAACGCTGACCTAACAGGGTGCAGTCATTAGCACTCAGGTGCTTTCCGGGGGCAGGGGAGGGGGTTCTGGTTATCATGGGGATAATATATTAAGTAGAGACTTGTGGATTTTGCTTATCTCGTCATCGGCTGCGGTGCGGAGATCCAAAATGAGGCGATTGGCCTCAATGCGGGCGATGACAGGAATTTCCTCTTGGCGAAGTTTAAGTTCCAGTTCATTTATTTTAAGAGTAAGTGGCTCAATGGAGACCCCGGCACTGGGTAAATTTTGTTCCGGCATGGCACCGCCACCAACTCTTGATATCGTCTCCACGATAGAGCATCGGCATTTACCATCCAATTCTTTACCAAGCAGATTCATTAGCCGCTGTGCTCTTTTCTTTACTGTGTCTACGGGAGTTGAAATCATGGACAGGGTCGGGATGGTTTGTAATGCTTTTTCTTCATCCATGTAGATGCGAAGAATAGATTCCAATCCCGATAAGGTAAATTTATCTATTCGCAATGCCCGGTTGAGAGGATTTCTTTTGATGTTGTCGATAATTTTCTTCTTGCCGACAATAATACCGGCTTGGGGGCCGCCCAGTAACTTGTCACCGCTGAAGGTCACCACATCAACTCCTGATGCTACTGTTTCCTGCACCGTCGGCTCCTTTAGCAATCCAAACCTGCTTAGGTCAACGAGACAGCCGGAACCGAGATCTTCCATTACCGGTATATTTTTCTCTTTTCCCAAAGCAGCCAGTTTTTCATTGCTGACCTCACTTGTAAAGCCAATGATTCGGTAATTACTGCAATGAACCTTGAGCAATAACCCTGTCTCTTCGCTGATTGCTTCCTTGTAGTCGTGGAGGTGAGTACGGTTTGTTGCCCCGACCTCAACAAGTGAGGCTCCGCTTCTGGACATAATATCAGGAATGCGAAAAGAACCACCAATTTCAACGAGTTGACCGCGTGAAACGATAACTTCTTTCCCTGCTGCAAGAGTTTGTAGCGCGATGAAAACCGCTGCAGCATTATTGTTTACCACAAGACCTGCTTCTGCTCCGGTCAGCTCGCAAAGAAGCCCTTCAACCAAGTTATAGCGACTGCCCCGACTGCCGGTTTCAAGATCAAATTCAAGGTTGGAGTATCGGCAACCAGTCTCTCGCAGGGCATCCATGGTTTCGGCGGGCAGGAGTGAGCGACCAAGGTTAGTGTGAATAATAACTCCGGTACAGTTGATAACCCGTTTGAAACGAGGTTGCTGGTCTTTTAAAATATAAGCTTCAAGGGCGGCGATAAATAACTCCGGCTCCAGATCTTCCGGGGTGATACAAGAATCGTGAAGAATGCGATTTCTTAGTGTCTCTATATAGGAGCGGGTGCATCTTTTAAGATTTCGGATTGGTATTTTGGCAAGAGAGCGTCGTTCCTTTAGTTTAAGGAGGCATTCATCAACCTTGGGAAGTCGACGAAGAAGAGAGTTATTCATTATAGTGTTAACCGGTTAAGATGACTTAAAGGTGAAGGACAACAGTAATTACGGTCGTCTTTAGTTGAGAACAATATATGAGCCTGTTGAATTACTTATCCCCACAAAAGCCCAGTTTACCAGTAATG
>CAZEMY010000137.1:0-6506 GCA_964513405.1 uncultured Desulfobulbaceae bacterium | reverse complement strand
CTCGTAGTTCCTTGAGAGAAACCTTCATCTTGTGGATAAAATCAGCTCGTGATTCAGCTGTAGTAATAACTCGTACCGCGAAATCAATTAACCTATCTTCCAGGTCAAATTTTTTCTTTTCCTTCTTCAATCGATATTCCTTGTTCGACATTCGACATTCAATTTCAATCGCGAAATCACTGCGAGACATACATGCTTCTTTATCACTTTTTTGTGTTGCACTCGTCAGAAAGTCATCGTTTTCGTTTTAAGTATTTTGCTGCAAATATCTCTTCCGCTTCCGGGCTGCCGATCATGATGATTTCATCCTGCTCCTTAAAGACAGTGTCCGGGTCAGGGCTGACAATTTGTTTACCCTGCCGGTTGATTGCTATAACCGTACACTCGGTTTTTTCTCTTATTCCACCCTCAATAAGAGAAGTACCGATAAGTACCCGGGGAACTGTCCTGCTGAAAATGTTAAGCCCTTCCGTAAACATGGACAACTCGTTTGGACGGAGAAAGTTGAGAATATTGTTAGCCCCAAGTGTCGCCGACGACATAACCAGATCTGCCCCGGCTCTGTAAAGTTTGGCAACTGTTTTTTCTTCGGTGGCACGGCTTATGATCTCTATATCCGGGCGAAGCCTCCGGCAATAAAAGGTAAGATGAATATTCATTGCATCGTTATGGGGAGTCACCAGAACCGAACGGGCATGTTCTATGCCGGCATTGCGGAGAACATTGAGATCGGTCGCATCACCATAGACATGATGCCCGTTGTCTTTTTTGACTTTCTTGACTACAGTCTGACTTTTTTCAATAATTGTGTAGGGTATCTGGTATTCCTTCAGGGTTTTGGCGGCTGTGCTGCCAACTCTCCCTCCCCCGAGGATCAGCACGGGGGCATCCTTATTATTAAATGGTGTTGAGTTGTTGAAGGTCTTTTCATAGAGAGCCAACTGCTCTTCAGAGCCTGCCATAACCAGAACCTGGGCAGCGGTGATAATGGTCTGGGGTAGGGGCGGGATGAATTTCCCTCTTTCCCAGATACCAACCACAGATAGCCCTGTTTCTTCCCGGATACGGGTACTTAGCAGATTTTTGTTTTCAAACGGTGTGCCCGCTACCGGTGCCTCAGCAATCAAAAGTTGCCCGAAGTTACCGACAACATTAGTTACCTGAGAGGTTCCTTTTACCCTGAGAGCCATTCCTTTGCCCAGCATTTTCATAAACTGAAAAACATGGGTGTTACCTGCATACTCTAAAATATCTACGGAGCTTTCTTTGTCGGCATCGGCAACAATGGGGACTTTACTGGTTAGTTCCCTCACCGTAAACGAAATTGAAGTGTTGGTCATGTCGTCATTGGTGACCAGAACCAGAGCCGCACTGTTAAGGCGAAGATTTTTAAAGGTTTCCGGGTCTTCATAGTCGCCGACAACAACTCTGTATCCCTGGTTGTGCAAATTTTGAGCCTCGTTCATGTCTGGCACGACAATGACATAAGGATGATCATATTTTTTTAGCTTTGGAATAAGGCTTGTGGTCACCGGATCAAGATTGGTGATAATGATATGGTCTTTCTCTTTTTCCGGTAATTTTCTTGGAGTATGGGCTTTTCGCTGGGCATCAAGCCAAGGTTGATAGAAGAAGTTGACAAAGGTGAAGGGGAGAAGGACGAGGAGAAAGACAACCCCGGAGATGAGGACGAAGAGGGTGAAAAACCTTCCCAGATCAGAGTGAAAGGTAATATCACCAAAGCCAAGGGTGGACATTACGGTAAGCGACCAGTAGAAACCGGTTATCCATGTGTACTCTCTCCCTTCGTACTGCATTATAACATGGAATAGTATGCTGTAAAGGCACACCACTCCAACGAGAAATAGGATAAACTTTGAGAGAAACATAAAGTTTCTTTTCGTTGTTTTGTTCTGGAGGAAATAGATAATTACCGGAAAGGCTTTCATTGATCAATGCTCGGTTTCTTTATTTTTTTTGTGATTACCAAAGCCGTTTTTACCTCTTTTTTGAATAACAGATTTTCTGGCATGAACACTTATAGTATCTTCTCCGCAAAGGTTGGCAGCGGCGGTAAAAAAATCAGTGCAGGGATTTATTTTAAGGTCTTTCAAGATTTCAATATCAACCTGACCTCTGCCGCTGAAATGGAGGGTCAGAGTTACCGGTACTTTTCCGTGAAACTCATAAAACAATTCTTTTAGTTGCTCTAAGTGTTGACGGGAGGTCTTTTCTGCCTGTAGGCAGATTTTGGTTTTTTCTGTGTATTTCAACAGCCCGTCGGCAAGGGTGTCGATGGATTCGGCAATAATTTTCGCTCCCCGTTCCCCCTGCTGGATGGCACCAAGAACCATGAGCGGATTTTCACTCTCCAATAGGTGGGAACACTGCTCATAGGTTGACGGAAAAACAACAACCTCTACACTTGCACTCATGTCTTCAAACACGGTAAAAGCCATGGAGTCACCTTTTCTTGTCTTATGGGGTTTGGCATGTTTTACCAGACCGCCAAACCGAACCGGCTGCTTATCCGGCAAGTCGGTTAGCTGTTCTATTGTATAATCGGCTATTCTTTTGATGTCAGCAGCAGCCGACTCAAGGGGATGCCCGGTCAGAAAAAAGCCAACGGTCTCCTTTTCAAAGCGAAGCTTTTGCAGTTGCGGCCATTGGGCGATGTCCGGCATAACTATATTCTGATTATCTTCCTTTTCCGCTTCTGTCTTCTTAACCAGACCAAAAAGGCTCATCTGGCCGCTTAACCTGTCGCGCTGTACGGCTTTTGCCTGTTCAATGGCCAAGTCAAGAACATCAATATATTGGGCCCTGTGAAAGCCAAGCGAATCAAAACCGCCCGCTTTTATCAGGCTCTCAATTACCTTACGGTTGACCTTCGACGAGTCTATGCGATTGCATAAATCAGAGAGTGATTTGTATGCCCCCCCATTTTTTCTCTCAGCGATGATGGATTCAAGGGCAGCTCCGCCAACATTTTTGACCGCAGCCAGCCCGAAGCGAATGCGATTTTCAATTACCGTAAAGTCATTAAAAGATTCATTTATATCAGGAGGAAGAACGGAAAGCCCCATCTGCTTGCATTCACTGATATACTTTACCACCTTGTCGGTATTGTCCACATCACACGATAACAGGGCGGCAAGAAACTGGGCAGGATAATGAGCTTTCAGCCATGCGGTCTGATAGGCTATTAAAGCATAGGCTGCGGAATGGGATTTATTGAAACCGTAGCCGGCAAACTTTGCCATCAAATCAAAAATATACTTGGCCTTGTCTTTTGGGATTTTATTTTTAGCACATCCCGCCATGAACTTACCCCGTTCCTCCTCCATGACTGCATGGATTTTCTTGCCCATGGCCCGGCGAAGGATATCTGCGTCACCAAGGCTGTATCCGGCGAGGATACTGGCTATCTTCATTACCTGTTCCTGGTAAACAATAACCCCGTAGGTCTCCTTGAGTACATTTTCAATGCTTGGGTGCGGGTATTCTACCACCTGTCTGCCGTGCTTGGTGTTAATAAAAGTGTCTACCATGCCTGATTCAAGCGGTCCGGGGCGATAGAGAGCAACCAGGGCAATGAGATCGGAAAATTGCTCAGGTTTCATTTTGACAAGCAGTTCCCGCATGCCGTCACTTTCCAACTGAAAGACCCCCAGCCCGTCTCCCCGGCAGAGAAGGTCATAGGTCTTGGGGTCATCTAAAGGTATTTTGGCAAGGATAACTTCGCTGCCTGTGTTGTGGCGGATGAGTTTCAAGGCCCGGTCAATCACGGTCAGGGTTTTCAGACCAAGAAAATCGAATTTTATTAATCCGGTTTTTTCGGTGTACTTCATGTCGTACTGGGTCAGGATTTCCTTTTTGGGACCAACGCATACCGGTAAATACTCCACCATCGGTTTGGGCGAGATAACCACTCCGGCGGCGTGGGTTGACTTGTGGCGGCAAAGACCTTCCAGGGTTTGGGCGACATTGAGCAGCTCTTTAATATTATCACTGCTCGCCATGGCATCTTTTAAGCGAGGCTCTTTGGCTATGGCTTTTTTAAGGGTTATCTGCAACTCCTCCGGCACCAGTTTGGCTATTTTATCAACCACCGGCAGGGGTATTTCCAGAGTTCTGCCCACATCACGAAGCACTGCTCTTGCCTTCATGGAACCATAGGCAACTATCTGGGCGACATGTTCGTCACCGCCATATTTTTTCCGGACATAATCAATTACTTCATCCCTTCTATCTTTGCAGAAATCGACATCAAAGTCCGGCATGGACATTCTTTCAACATTGAGAAATCTCTCAAAGATAAGTCCATAGGGGATGGGGTCAATATCGGTGATTGCCATGGCGTAAGCAGCAAGACTGCCTGCTCCTGAACCACGCCCGGGACCCACCGGGATTTGCTGCTCTTTTGACCAGATTATGAAATCTGCAACAATGAGAAAATAACCGGCAAATCCCATGGTTTTGATGATCCCAATTTCCATGGTCAACCTGTCTTTGTACACTTTTTCAAGTTCTTTGCTCACCTCCTGAAGTTCTCGCAGGTGAACAAGTCGCTCATCCAACCCCTGCCAGCAGGCCTTCTCAAAAATTGTTTCCAGAGTTTCATTTTCAGGTACAGGAAAGATAGGGAAATGATTTTCACCAAATGACAACTCCAGGTTGCACCTGTCTGCAATCTCTAAGGTATTGCTTAGAGCTTCCGGGCAATAATCAAACTGAGCAGCCATTTCCGGGGCAGACTTGAAGTAGAGTTCATCTGTTGAAAAACGAAACCTCTTGGGGTCGGTCATGACATGACCGGTCTGGATGGCGAGCAGTACCTCGTGGGCGTATGATTCTTTTTGGGTCAGATAATGGCAGTCGTTGGTGGCGACGATTTTTATGTCCAACTCTTTGCCAAGCTCTATTAATCCCCGGTTGGCTATTTGCTGTTTTGCAATACCATTTTCCTGAATTTCAAGATATAAGCGATCCCCGAAAAGGCCAAGCATTTCCTTTGCCTTTTTTCTGGCACCACCCGGGTCGTTGTTGGTGATTCGCCAGGGTATTTCGCCGTGCAGGCAGGCGGTAAGGGCGATAAGACCTTCATTGTGGCGATTAAGAAGCTCCATATCTATGCGGGGACGGTAATAAAACCCTTCGGTCTGAGCAAGACTGGTCAGCTTCATAAGATTCTGATAGCCCTCTTTGTTCATAGCCAACAGAACCAGATGGAAGTTATGACCGGCGGTTTTATCATGAATCAGACGGCTTTTCTCAGCAACATAAAACTCACAGCCAACCAGAGGTTTTATTCCCGCTTTTCTCGCCTTTTCGTAAAACTGTAATGCCCCGTACATGGCTCCATGATCGGTGACAGCAACAGCTCCCATTTCGTACTCAAGGCTGCGGCTGATAAGATCATCAATACGAATGGCTCCGTCAAGCATGGAGAACTGGGTGTGAACATGGAGGTGAACAAATGGTGCGGACATATTTTCGGTCTCAGATTATTTTTTTTGGTTATGGAAATCTTGATAACTTCACAAATTCTTTAAGTATTTTTTATTTTTTTAATTATCATTCCTTGGCTCAAGGGAAAAGATTTAATTCCTCAATGTTTTTGAGTGACAACCATAAATCTTCTTCGCTATGGGGTTCAAGGGTTATTATCGGTTTTATTTTTTTCTGGCGCAACTGCTTGAACAGAGCAGTGAACTCAAAATTCCCGCTGCCAACTGCCAGGTGCTGGTCACTACTGCCATCATTATCGTGAAGATGAAGGTGGCCAAGCCATGGAGAAAGCTCTTCAAACCATGGCTGCCAACCGGTCCCGGCAAAGGCCATGGTATGACCGGTATCAAGGCAAAAACCGATATTTTCGTAATCTTTACAGAGGGTTGACAAGAGAAGTTTATGGATTGCCGGCGAACTCTCGTAGGTATTTTCAAACATTACCATGGTTTCATTCTCAGCCGCAATGGGAATAAGTTCTGACCAGGTTGCATGCGATACTTCAAGCCAGCGGTCAATATCAGATAAATGCTTGTTATCCTCAAAGCCTAGATGACAGACAATGGAGACAGGGTTAAAAATGGGGATTAAAGAAAATGCAGTTTTAAGTTTTTCCCGGCTTTTATTAACCATCTGCCGGTCAAATCCACCCGGAACAAGGTCGTGGAATGGGGCGTGCAGGGTGCATCGCAGATTGTGTTTCTGGAGTTGCCCGGCGATGGCAAGGAAATCTCTCTTCGGGGTATCCCAGAGAAAATCCCCTTCCAGCCCTATTTCCGGGCGAATTCTGTGGCTGATGAAGAGAGCAAGCAAATCTTTTTCAAGCCGCTCAAATGGGGCATTGACAAAACAGTTATCGGTGATGCTTATCAAGCGCCTACTTGAGCTTTGTGTATCTGTTTTATTTATCATTTCAATCTTTATGACCAGTCACTTAGGAAGGGGAGTTAAATAACCTGGACATATAACGCCGCAATTTTCTTGTCTCCAGTCCA
>CAZEMY010000136.1:0-6527 GCA_964513405.1 uncultured Desulfobulbaceae bacterium | reverse complement strand
TACCGTTTATTCAGGACATCTTGATTGGCAAAGAACAAATTAAACTTGGTCAAGGAACTTCGTATGTGTTTGGAGAGGGTGAATGAATCAAATTTTTGAGATCATTCAGTCTCCAAACTTTGCCAAACTAAAAAAGAAGTTAAATAAAAATCAAGTAAAATTTTTAGATGCTGCCATTAAAGAGATAATCGAAAACCCCGCCATTGGTGACATGAAATCAGGTGATCTACATGGCGTTAGCGTATACAAGTATAAAGTAGGCAACAGTCAAATCCTGCTTGCTTACGAAGTTGTTGGGTTAACTATCTTTTTATACTCTTTCGGTTCTCATCAAAATTTTTACAGGGAACTGAGTAAATACCTCCATAAATAGTTTCCGGCATTGAGGGAGTTGGCAACTGTAAAGCGTCCGCTCAATTACCGTCTATTACCTGACACCTGATCTCTGCATCCGAGGCACGAACATAAAGAGGAGCAGCAAGAGCCTGATCCAGTATATTGCCAAGAGCCAACTCGCTGGCAGCAAGGAAACCAATAATGGAAGCCCGTGGATAGCCAAGTGCTGCCGGCAATATCTTGACATTCTCAAGAGCGGCAAATATATCCCGATACGCATGGACTCCCGATCCCGCCAGCAGACAGGGACGATCAAGTTCATCAGCAAGCACACTCGGGCTTATAGCCCTAACTGTTCCTGACTGAACCGGAGTACCATCTTTACCTGGCAGAAAGCAGACCGCATACACTTCCTGCTTGCGGGCATCAAGGATACACCAGAGAGGACGATCAATAAAGGGAAAAGAATGCCCGACACCTGCCATGGTTTCAATCCCGACCATCGGTAAATCAGCAGCCATGGCAAGACCTTTTGCAGCAGCCATGCCGATTCTTAAACCGGTAAAAGAGCCGGGACCAAGGCTTACGGCAATACCATCAATATCCTTCCAGCCCAAGCCCGCAGCCCCCATTACCCATTCCACAGAACCAAGCAATCTTCTGGAATGGGTAATTTCCGGCTGGGCAATCGCCTCGGCAACAATCCGTCCCCGGCGGAGATCACCACGGGTGATGGCAACTGAACCGCAACCGCTGGAAGTTTCAATGGCAAGAATCAGGGAATCAGCCATGGCTGGACAATCCTGGCAATATCATTATAGAAAACAAAAATCATCAAAGCACCGAGAAGAGCTATACCCACCTGCTGACTCATTATCATGACCCGCTCCGGCAGCGGTTTTTTGCGAATGGCTTCAATGGTCATAAAAACAAGATGTCCGCCATCAAGCACCGGGATGGGCAATAAATTGAGGATACCAAGATTTATACTGAGTAACCCCATGAAGTGAATAAAATTAAGCCAGCCGGCATCCATCTGCTGGCCGGCTATTTCGGCAATCCGAATGGGACCACCAAGTTCGGTGGCGGGGATAATCTGTTGAATGATTTTTAGAAGCCCCAGCAAGGTGAGATAAATCAGGTTCCAGGTCTGGATAAACCCAGCTTTTACCGCCTCAAAAAACCCTGCTTTTTCCCATACCACTTCAGAGCTTCTCGATATGCCCAGCAGATACCGCTCGCCAACTTCCTCGCCAAAAATGTTTTTTACCTTTTCCATAACCGGCCGGGCAACAATATAAAGTCGGGTATCACCCCTATAAACCACCAACTCTATATCGTTGCCACCGCTATGTTTAATCAGCTCGGAAATATGCTGCCATGAGGTGACTTCATGGGAATCAATAGTAAATATAATGTCCCCTTCTTTCAGCCCCGCCCTTTCTGCCGCCGAATCTACCCCGACCTTGGCAATCACCGTATTGTCAAGCGGTGTAGGCAAACCTGCAAAGAAGAACATACCTATAAAAAGAAAAACAGCGAAAAGAAGATTAAAGACCGGGCCGGCCAGAATAATCCCAAACCTCTGCCAGACAGGTTTATGGGCAAAAGAACAGTCCCTGTCAGCATCTGAGACAATTTCACCGGGATTCTCACCATACATTTTGACATAGCCGCCCAGAGGAAAGGCTGAGATAAGATACTCGGTGTCTCCCCATTTCCGGCTTATCAGTTTGTTGCCAAAACCAAGGGAAAATTTAAGTACCCTGACCCCGAAGAACTTGGCGACGAGAAAATGACCCATTTCATGGACAAAGATAAGGATACCAAGAACCAAGATAAAAGAAAGTAATGAAGTCATGGAATTTTTTTTTTAATAAAAACAATTACAGGTTTCGATATCAAAAGCAAAGATAATGATCAGGGAGCCTATTCAAAATCAAAACACCTCTCACTCAACATCCACTTTATCCACAGCCTTCAGGCTTCTTGATTCTGTCATCTGGCAAGCAATCAGCCGGGCCTCTTTATCAGCAGATAATATATCATCGAGAACAAGGTCATCACCATCTTCAACCCTAGACAATGCCTCCCCAACTATTGCTATTATATCAGAAAAACCAATTTTCCCTTCTAAAAATGCCTCCACGGCAACCTCGTTGGCGGCGTTAAGAACCGCAGGCTTAACTCCGCCTTGTTTTAAGGCATCAAATGCCATTTGCAGAGCCGGGAAACGGATAAAATCTGGTTTTTCAAAGCTTAAGTTCCCGCACTGGGAAAGACTTAAACGCGACAAGTCAAGCTTAAGTCGCTGGGGATAAGAAAGAGCATAGGCAATGGGAATTTTCATATCAGGAATCCCAAGCTGGGCAACCACTGAACCGTCAATATATTCAACAAGTGAGTGAACTATTGACTCTGGATGGACAACCACCCTGATCTGTTCCACGCTCACATCAAAAAGCCAGCGGGCCTCGATCACCTCCAAGCCCTTATTCATCAATGTGGCTGAGTCTATGGATATTTTTTTACCCATATTCCAATTGGGATGGGCCAGAGCCTGGGCTGGGGTGATAGTGGCAAAACTATCCGAAGCAAGGGTACGAAAAGGACCGCCGGAAGCCGTGAGAATAATCCGGGCAACATCTTCCCGGCGACCGGCCTCAAGAGCCTGAAATATGGCACTATGTTCAGAATCAATCGGTAAAAGCCGTACCCCGTGTGCCTTAACCTCTCCCATAACCAGCCGCCCTGCCATAACCAGGGTCTCTTTGTTTGCCAGACCAATATCCTTGCCAGCTCTGATGGCGTAAAGGGTAGGCATGAGACCGACAGCACCGACCACGGCAGTAACCACCATATCACTATCATCAATAGTTGCAATCCGGCAGTTTCCTTCATCTCCACAGAAAATACGCTCCCTGTACTTTGGGGGAAGCATATCGACAAGAGGTGCAACCAGCTCTTCCCGAGCGATGGCAACATATTCAGGCGAAAACTCCAGAACCTGTGCTGCCAGCTCCTTAATGTTTTCACCAGCGGAAAGACCTTTTATCTGAAACAGATCAGGATAAGAACGGACAACCGCAAGAACATTTTTACCTATGGAGCCGGTTGAACCAAGTAGAGATATTTTTTTGCGGGTCATTAATTTCCCGGAAAGATAAACAGAATATAATATAAAACAGGAGCAGTCAGCAGCAAGCTGTCCACCCTGTCAAGAAGGCCTCCGTGACCGGCAAGAATCGTACCGGAGTCCTTAACCCCGCTGGCTCTTTTTAGCACAGATTCTGCCAGGTCTCCCATGATGGAAACCGGAACCAGAACAACAGCCACAAGCAGGACAAAAACAAAGCCATGATTAATCACGCCAGCCGGCAGAAAAAAAGCAACCACTAAAGCGGCGGCAATCCCAAAGATCATCCCGCCCACAGCCCCTTCAACCGTTTTACCGGGGCTTATATTCGGGCAGAGTTTACGGGAACCAAAGCGACGACCTACACAGTAAGCTCCGGTATCTGCACCAACCGTAAGGGCAGTAAGTATTGCAATCCACCCCAACCCCCCGTCAAGAAAACGGAGAAGGACAAGGTGGGACAGACACATACCAATATAGAAAACAGCAAACCCCGACCGGGCAAGGAATCCAAGGACATCATCAAGACATACGAACCAGCTGGCAACCAGAATAATAAAGCCAATTAGAGCAGCGATCATCCCAGCCATGACTCCAACGGGTTGTCCAGACAACGAACCAATAATCGGCAGGAGGGAAACCCCGATCATCACAAGCCGCCTTGAAGACAAAAAAGACGGCATGGTCATCAGGTAATACTCTCTAAAAGCAATCCCACCGCCAACAACTATGACCAGCCCAAAAAGCCAGGCTGGAGCAAAAACCAACAGCGACACCCAGAGAGCCGCCATTATTAAACTGGGAAGTAAACGAGTCATGATCTTATCAAAACCTCTATACTTTTATGCTGATTTCGCCAAATCGCCGCTGCCTGCGACCATAGACAGCTATTGCTTCCAGGAATTTTTTTCTTCTGAAATCCGGCCAGGGAACATCTGTAAAATAGAGTTCCGCATAAGAAGCCTGCCAGAGCATAAAATTTGAAAGCCGTCGCTCACCACCAGTACGAATTAAAAGATCAGGATCAGGTTGACCGGCAGTATCGAGATAGTTACTGAGCATATCTTCGCTGAGAGAATCAGGAGTCAACTCACCGCGAACACATTCAGCAGCCATCTTTTTCACTGCCCGAATCATCTCATTCCGTCCGCCATAACTTAAAGCAAGATTTAAGCTCATTCCGGAACAGGACTCTGTCTCGCTGACCACCTTCTCCAGAACATCCCTGACATCTCCTGGAAGCCGCTCGCTTTCACCAAGACAACGCAGGCGAATATCATTTTTAAGCATTTTTTTAAGCTCAGACTCAAGGTAGAGCTTAAGTAAGCTCATCAAGCCGCTTACTTCCCCGGCAGGTCTCTGCCAGTTTTCAGTGGAAAAAGCGTAGAGAGAGAGATGACGCACTCCGATTTCCCTGGCAGTCTCAACGATTACCCGCACAGAATCGACCCCGGACTTATGGCCGAACAGCCGCGGTTTATGCCGTTGCTCTGCCCATCTGCCGTTACCATCCATGATAATAGCCACATGGTAAGGCACAGTGTTCTCGCTAATCAGTGCTTTTTTCTGCATCAATGATTTTGAAAATACTTAAATTTTTATGCTTGGGAATGTGCACCAAATAACCTTGACCGTAAAAAAGAGCTTACAAAAAGAAAACAGTTATACTTCCATAACTTCCTTTTCCTTACCTGCGGAAATTTCGTCTATGGACTTAATAAATTCATCGGTTACCGTTTGGGCTTCTTCCTGGAGACGAAACGAATCATCTTCAGAAATTTCTTTGTCACTTTTCTGTTTCTTAAAGGTATCGTTTGCCTCTCTGCGAATATTGCGAATAGCTACCTTAAACTCCTCGCCAATTTTTTTAACCTGCTTGACCAGCTCCCTGCGTCTTTCTTCAGTAAGAGGCGGGATGGTTAAACGGATAACATTACCATCATTGGCTGGAGGCAGACCAAGGTCTGAGGAAAGGATAGCCTTTTCAATTGGTGCAATCATCTGCGGATCCCAAGGCTTGATCGCAATCATACTCGGTTCAGGAATAGTCAGGGTACCTACCTGGTCGACAGGCAGCCTGGAACCATAGGATTCAACCTTTATCCCATCCAAAAGAGCCAGGGACGCTCTGCCGGTGCGGATTCTCAGCAAATCTCTTTTATAAGCATCAACGCTGGAGTCCATTTTTGCTCTTAATTCAGCAATAATTTCACTGCTCATGACACGCTCCTGCCGGCACTCACCGGCTATTTAGTTGGTGTTTTGTAGTAACCGATTAGTGCCGGAACAGATCAAGGTTCCAACTGCTTCCCCGGCAGCAGCCCGGCTTATGTTACCTGGCTCTTTCATGTTAAACACAAAAACCGGCAAATTATTTTCCCTTGCCAGAGATATACCGGCAGCATCCATAACCCGTAAATTATCCTGCAAAACCCGAGTGTAAGTTAACTTATTAAAACGAACAGCCTTACTGTCAAGCTCCGGATCACTATCATAAACGCCATCAACCCTGGTTGCCTTCATGATAACATCAGCCTTAATTTCAAGAGCCCTTAAAACAGCAGCTGTATCCGTAGTGAAAAAGGGACTACCGGTTCCGGCTGCGAATATAAGCACCCTCCCCTTTTCAAAATGACGCAAAGCCATGGCACGATCAAAAGGTTCACAGACATTTGTCATGGCAATTGCCGACATGACCCGGGTTGGCACCCCGGCTTTTTCAAGCCCATCCTGCATGGCAAGAGCGTTCATCACAGTTGCAAGCATCCCCATGTTATCAGCGGCACAGCGATCCATACCATTGGCGGCACCAGCAACACCACGAAAAATATTCCCTGCACCAATCACAAGGGCAAGCTCCACTTTACTCTCATGAACATCTTTAATCTCAGCCGCTACAAAGCGAATCATGTCCGGACTTATACCATGAGTCCCTTCGCCCATCAAAGCCTCACCACTGATTTTTAAAAGAATCCGCTGAAACTTCATGTATCCTCCGTATCAGAAATCAGAAACCAGAATAGTTCGAAGTCTACGCTATCTGCAGCCAAAGGCT
>CAZEMY010000135.1:0-6534 GCA_964513405.1 uncultured Desulfobulbaceae bacterium | reverse complement strand
GTGCCACTGCCCCAGCCACAGAACCGGACTGAAGATTATCATGGATATGGGTTTTATAGACAGCAACATGGGGGAGACGATCCCAGTTCAAGGTGCCGTCCGGACCGTAATGGAGCAGGCGGGCAGCCGTAAAATGGGCCTGGGCTGTGCCGTCGGGATGAATAAAAATCACATTGCGTTTTTCTGCATCGGCGGGTGCTGCTGATGCCCCGTTGACAGCAAATAATCCATAACTTGCCAGCAACACACAGAGTAAAACAATTTTCCTGACATAAATTCCGTAAACCATGATAACTCCTCCTCTATCTAATCTTTTATTTTCGCTGAAAAAAGATGATGCCTAATCAGTCCCTTGACCAACTGCAGGGCAATTTAACAGCTCTTTTTTAGTTTTCAGTTAGGAGATGATTAAAATGAAGTTAAGAAGATTTTTAAAGCTTCAACCGGGACTCAAAATATGGCTCAAGAATTTTCGGTATTGCCACGGTTCCGTCTTCCTGCTGGCAGTTTTCCATAATTGCCAGCAAAGTACGACCTACTGCCAGACCTGAACCGTTCAAGGTGTGAACAAGGCGGCTCTTTTTTTCTCCTTTTGCCCGGTAACGGATAGATGCTCGTCGGGCCTGAAAATCAAGGAAATTAGAGCATGATGATATTTCCCGATAACAATTCTGTCCCGGCAGCCATACCTCTATATCATAAGTCTTGGCGGCGGAAAAGCCCAGGTCTCCTGAGCAGAGAACAACCACCCGGTAGGGCAGTTCGAGAAGTTGAAGCACCTCTTCCGCGTCGGCAAGTAATGACTCAAGCTCCTCTTCTGAAGTTTCAGGAGTGGTGAATTTTACCATTTCCACCTTGTTGAACTGGTGCTGGCGGATAAGACCGCGGGTATCTCTGCCGTAGGACCCGGCCTCGGAGCGAAAACACGGAGTGGTAGCGGTATATTTAAGGGGCAGGACTTCTCCGCTAATGGTGGTGCTGCTGTGGATATTGGTCAGCGGTACCTCGGCGGTGGGAATCAGGTATAAATCCCAGTCTTCTATCTTGAAGAGGTCTTCCTTGAATTTTGGCAGCTGTCCGGTTCCGGTCAGGGACTCTGAGTTGGCAAGAAAGGGAGGGGCCACTTCACTGTAACCATGCCGTTGGGTGTGGAGGTCAAGAAAAAAGTTAGTCAAAGCCCGCTCCAACCGGGCGGCAAACCCTCTCAAAAGGCAAAACCTGGCACCGGCAAGTTTTGCAGAAGTTTCAAAATCAAGAATCCCCTCTTTGTCACCTATATCCCAATGTGGTCTGGGGGGAAATGTAAATTCAGGAATATTTCCCCATTTTTTTATTTCCAGATTGCCTGTCTCATCGTTTCCTTTTGGCACGGAATCGTGACAGATATTGGGGATGGCCATTACTATTTCATCAAGCTGTTTTTTGATTATGGCAAGCTCATTATCAAGGGTTTTGATTTTTGCTGAGACCTCCCGCATCTCAAGGATCAGCGGCTCGGCTTTGCCATGTTCGCTATTCTTTTTTAAGCCTGCAATCTCTCTTGATACAGTATTTCGCCTGTTTTTATGATTTTCAACTTTAGCGAGCAAGATAAGTCGCCTGCCGTCTACCTCGGCAAACTTGTCGATCAGTTCCGGGGTCATGCCCCGGTGCAGACATTTTTCCCGGACGAGATCAAGGTTTTCTCTGATAAAGCGAAGTTCAAGCATAAGTCCCTGTGGGTTATTATTTAATGTATATTCCTTAACTTGCCCGATCCATCCCCAGTGCCTGGTTATGTTCTCATCCCTATGATCTTGGAATTAAGGAACCGTTTAAATATTTATGCACTATGCTGGAAATAAGTGTTTGATATGGAATCCCTTCTTCGATAGCTTTTATTTGAATTTGGTGATAGTCTTTTTGAGTAAAACGAAGATTTATTCTCTTGTCTTTTTTCAAGGTATTTCGGGCAGCAGTGATTGCCTTCTCTTTTTCTATTTTGATATTTTCAATAGACCGCCACTCTTCACGCTCAATTGATTCCATCAAGTATTTTTCTTCCTGGTCAAGTGGCTCAAAAATCTTTCGGTCTAATTTTTTCATTATTTCCCCCTTAAACCGTAAAGTTTGCTATATTTACGACTCGGAAAGGCAGTTTTGAGAAAAATTTCATCATTGGTCTCTACAAAAGGCACAACAACAGCATAGCTATCTATTTCCAAAATATAAATTTTCTGATTAGATCTCCCAGGATTCTCCTCAATTGCAAGTACCTTACCTGATTCAATTAAATATGCAATTTCTTCGAAAGAGATTCCACGAACATGCTTCAAAATCTCATTTTTTTCAAAATCCCAGTTCAGATATTTCATGTTATAAAATATATTTCAATGTCTGCCTTTTGTCAACAGGCGATACTGCTCAGGAAATAAATATTGAAACAGAACTCCGCAAATTTACAGCAAGGCAGCTTATAACCGGTTTTTCATTGAAGTGACCCTAATATTTACATTGTTTACAGCGAGCTTATTGTGGATGTCAATTATCAATGATCCTTTCGATTGCTTTTCTATAACCGGTTTGTTAGAAAAGATATGCTGAAAGATTAAAAACAGTCAATAATTTACAAATATGGAGTTGGTGTCTGGTTTTTTGCCACACGGAAGACAAGAAAATTGCGGCATTATACGCCCACGCTCCTTAATTCCCCTTCCTTATTTAACATAAACCGTGCAGAATCAAAATAAACTTGTAGTTTTTATCATAGAGCTGCAAAAGTCTGCCCGCCTCCTTCTCTTTAGCATGATGGGCTTGACAGCTCTTCTCTTCTGGCTCTCCAGCGGGCTGATTGAGACCTTTCAGGGGCATCTCCAGGAAGAGCTTTATTTTTTTTCTGTGGCAGGACCTTTTCTTGCCCATGTCAGGATCGCTTTTTTCGGGGCATTATTTTTGCTCATGCCCTTGCTGACCTTTTTTTTCTGGAAAGCAATGGGTAAGCCGTTTGGGATAAGCGGAGCAAGGTTGTACTGGTTTGTCTTTGCCACCTGTCTGCTTTTTTATGCTGGCACTCTTTTTTGTTATATGGTTACCCTGCCGTTTGGGGTAAATTTTCTCCTTGGTTTTCAGTCAGAAGATCTCCGAGCCGTTATCTCCATAGGGAAGTTTGTCAGCTTTGTTACCCTGTTTATGCTTGCTTTTGGAATTATTTTTGAACTGCCGGTATTTATGATATTCTGTGCCTATACAGGAATGATTTCCCGGCGGGGATTTGCAAAACATCGTCGTCTATCCATACTTGCCATTGCCATCATTGCCTCTATTTTGACCCCAACCCCTGATGTCGTAAATATGGCATTGATGGGTGGGCCGCTTTATCTTTTGTATGAGGCTGGAATTCTGGTGATTCGCATTTTAAAGATTGGTGAAGGGGATAATCTGCCGGTTGCGGGTACAACCGGGCATTCGGGTGATGGGTGATTTGTCTGTGGCTGTGTTATCCGAACTCCACACAGATGATATTTTCCCTGATCAGCAGAGCGGCGGTAACTCCTGTTATAGCACCCACCCCGCAGGATGGGCTGCGGCTTTTAAGAAAGGCAAGCTCTATCTTTCTGGCTCTGGCAATGTGTAAGACCTGCTCGGCTCCCAAGATAAACTCTTTGCTGACATCCCTGCCTGTTTTGTCAACAACTTTTGCGTCTCCGGCAAGGACGGAAAACCCGTCACCGCCAACCAGGGCAGCGGCAACCCTTGGGGTTGGCAGACCGCCGAGTTGCTCCGGGCAGACCGGTATCCAATCCATGGTTGCAAGCTGCTCTAAGCAACGGTGGTCAGGTTTATGTTCTCCGTCATAACGGGTGCAGAGACCAATCAGGCAGCTTGAGACAAGACATTTTAATCGACAAAGGGAATGAGCCATAAATTTTATTATTATCATGGATAGACAACAAGCCAAAAAAACACTGAGCCGGCTGGAAAAAAAACGGTTAATGCAGATAATAATTCTGATTGGCGGACTATCTGTTTTGTTTCTTCTCCTCATCCCGGGACGAAGCCTGATAAGCTATCAGGGGATGCGTCATCAGGTGGCTGAACTAACCATGGAAAACGAGAACCTCATCCGTCGTAATCAGGAGCTTAAAGAAGAGATAGAGCGGTTGCATCATGATGACGAATATCTTGAAAAGATCGCCCGGGAAAAGCACGGGCTTCTTAAAAAAAATGAAACTGTGTATGAGTTTTAAGCCAGCCTCACGGGCTGGCGGGAACATTACGCTCAGGAAAAACCTGATTTGCCTCCGCAGCCGGCTGGCATGGGGCAGGCAGGATGTTGGCCGGAGCCAACCCTGGTAGATGATGCTGATATATTTTTTTTAATATTCTTATTTCCGCATTTTGGACACTTGCAGGGTTTTTCATCTTTGCTGGAACTTGTCAAAATTTCAAAGGTTTCCTGACAGTCCGGGCAGTGGTATTCGTATATAGGCATTTTTTTGTTTTTTTTAAGGTTATTGAGGAGGGGATGAATTTTTCTTATTCTCATCCCCCTGTAACCCGTAACCTTTAACCTGTCAAGCATTGGGAGTGGAGTTGTTGCTGGAAAAAATACAAATCTCTGAGGGCAAAAATGTTGATCCTGCCGCATTACTGATGTTTACTTGTCAGGTCAGGAATCTGCTCAGGTTTCATCAGAGTATGGGGCTTACCGGCTATCCGGGACGGGCAGAGCTTGCAAAACTGTTTTGCAGCCAGGGGGATGCCGGGATGATGCTCTCTTCTTTGTCTCCTTTAAGCAGCAAAAACAGAAAAACTACTCCGCGAAAAACAACGATATTAGAAACTCCAAAAATACCGACCCTGTCCCTGTCCCATATCCAGCAGGAAATCAAAAAATGTCACCGTTGTTCTCTTGGCGAGAACCGCCTGGGGCAGGTTATCGGTAACAATCCTCAAAGAGCAAAACTGATGGTGGTTGGTGACTGGTCTCATCAGATAGGCGGAAAAGATGATTTCTCTCTTCATACCCTGATGGGCAGGGAAGAAGACACCATGCTCTGGAAGATGATGAATGCCATAGGTTTGGGCAGAGAGAGTGTTTTTGTCACCAATGTGGTCAAGTGTTGTCCGACAGGTGCAGGGGTTGGAGCCGAGTCGGTTCGTCTTTGCAGAGATTATCTCGGGCAGGAAATTGCTTCTGTGCGACCGGAAATTATCCTTGCCATGGGAACGGTGGCTGCCCGTGTCCTTGTTGATAAAGACGCTGAAGAGGCACCGATTGTCAGCCTGCGGGGCAGGTTTTATCCGTGCCGGTGGGCTGGCTGTAAGTCCATCAGGGTGATGGTCTCTTTTCACCCCTGCTTTCTCGTTGAAAATACGGAGATGAAAAAAATGGCCTGGCAGGATCTGCAAATGGTACAGCGACAGCTCTCGATTAGTTAAAAAAGAACCGAAAGTATAAAAAATTGTATTGTTTTGTTGGGGAAATGTGGTTATAATGAGAACAGAGAGGAGAAATCAGTCTTTAAATTCACCACTGTAAAACCAGTTAAAACCTGCAATGAAAAAATACGCGCCCATAATGCTTTTCTTCCTGACAGTATCTGTTACCTCGGCGGTACCGGTGCGGGCGGAAGATGGCAGTTGTTTTGTCTGGGACAGTGCTGTCAGCCGTTTGCTTGCGGCAGGCATGTATGGTGCTGGAGAGGGTGATCCATATCAGTGGTCGGTGCGGCTGAAAAATGACAAGAACATTTACAGAGGTTTTGTTGCCGATAGTGCTGGTCTTGCCGGGCAGGGTATCACTTTGTCATACGGCGGGTCTTCCGGGCTGCTGGGTTTTTCTGCCGGTTATATTTACACTTCCGGAGTAGCTGGA
Organism: uncultured Desulfobulbaceae bacterium; assembly: GCA_964513405.1. Lineage (GTDB taxonomy): Bacteria > Desulfobacterota > Desulfobulbia > Desulfobulbales > Desulfobulbaceae > DRLX01. Next base: position 677 of record CAZEMY010000135.1, on the reverse strand, counting down.
AGCGAAAAAAGCTTTGCTTCGCTGTTTCTGGGTTCATATGATCCCCTGTCGTTTACGGCTGATGATGTGACCGGTGCCTGGTATCTTGCTCTTAGTCTTTCTTCCCCTTCTTACAGCCCTGGAGATAATATATCCATGGGAATTGGCGGCGAGGTCATGCTGATTGATGATCCCCATGCCTTTGAGGATGGAAAGGGAGCTGCACTTAGTCTTAATTTACCAGTTTCATATAAAAAACGTATCACCGTTACCCCGGAGTTGCAGTGGTCTGGTTCTCTGTCTAAGTTAAAAGGATTTCTTCCTGCCGAAGAACACGAAGGCGAAGCTGTACCGGTGGATGAAAATGTTTTTTTTGGTGGTGTCTCTATTTCATTTTCTTATTGAATCTGGTTTATTATCCTTCAGGATATCACCTGTAAACCTGACCTTTTTGTTTCCCGCCACCTATCCAGTCCCCTCTTTTTCGCTTGCTGGTTGACTCTTCTGTGATATTTTGAGCCTACCCCTCCCACCCCAAAAAATCTCAATAAAGGTGTTTTCTTTGAAGAAAAATAAACCTGAACAAAGAAATATTCACGATCTGCTCTTTAAACAGCTTCTGGAAACATTTTTTATTGAATTTATTGATTTGTTTTTTCCTGAGGTCAGCAAACTGATGGATAAAGATCATCTGATTT
>CAZEMY010000134.1:0-6541 GCA_964513405.1 uncultured Desulfobulbaceae bacterium | reverse complement strand
GAGCCTTGTCGATATCACTGAAATCAGTGAACACAGCCTGCCCCTTAGTTGCAAGCACACAGGTAATCGCGGCTGTCAAAGTGGTTTTACCATGATCGATATGACCAATTGTACCAACATTGGCATGCGGCTTTGTCCGTTCAAACTTTTCCTTTGCCATAACCAAATCTCCTCAGACACAAATTCAATCTGCCAGCCGAGATACTAACAACCGACTGACCCTGGAGCCCACGACCGGACTTGAACCGGTGACTTCCTCCTTACCAAGGAGGTACTCTACCACTGAGTTACGTGGGCACTAATCACCTATAAGCACAACAACATCCCACCGCCACCTGCCTTAAATAATGGAGCGGGAAACGAGACTCGAACTCGCAACCCTCAGCTTGGAAGGCTGATGCTCTACCAATTGAGCTATTCCCGCCCAGGCAACTGCAATGATGCAAAAAAAATCACAGGTTTTACACCTGCGACCACAACAAATAAAATATGGTGGAGGGGGGAGGATTTGAACCTCCGAAGGCTTTGCCGACAGATTTACAGTCTGTTCCCTTTGACCACTCGGGAACCCCTCCACTCTTGTTAATTACAACAATCTAAAAAACACCAAACTCAATAGCTTCCTGATTCATTGGAGCTGGCGATGGGACTTGAACCCGCAACCTGCTGATTACAAATCAGCTGCTCTACCAGTTGAGCTACGCCAGCACAAACTAAAACAATATATACTTATAGAGATAAAAATCAAGAACTTTTTCAGATAAATACAAAAAAAAACCGGAGACAAAGTCTCCGGTTTTTTTTTGTTAAAGATTAAAAGCAGATTATTCCCCTTTTAACGGATCCTTAACATAAGCACTTTCACGGTATCTCTCAAATGCCATGGCAAAAGTTCTGTAAACGAGGTGAGCAAATTTTGTATATGGCATATAGGCAAAAAGCATCATCACCGACACCAGGTGCAAATAATAAATGATATAGCCAAGTGTAATCATGTCGAGAAGACGAAGATTCTGAGCAGCCATCCCGGTAACAGCAACTGCCATAATCATCCCCAGCAGGAACCAGTCGTAGAATGTCCTAGAAGTCTCACCGGCTTTTTCCATATCCCAACGATTTTTACACATGATCCAAGTGCCGACAATCATTGCCACCGCCGCAACATTGGCAAGTATCTTCACCGGGTTCCACATTGACATCGGCCCATGCATTTCAGGCATCCAGATACCAAGCACATCCTGTTTAAAAAGAGTGAAACAGGTAACAAAAAACAGGGCCATAAAGGCCAGCATCAACGGATAATGACCTTTCAAGCGAGCTGTATTGGTTTTACACTTCTTAAACCGTTTATGCTTAACTATCTCAACCACAGAAGGCCAGAAAAATTCGGTAACAAACTGGTAAGCGGAGGGACGATACAGCGGCTCGACTATCCCGGCGTTCTTTGCCATCGCCTTCCACATCGCAGTTACCCCCCTGTAAGAGGCATAAAATGCCAGAGCCGCAGTAGGAACAAACATCATCTGAATGGTCAAAACATTCTTGGCCAGCCAGCGAAAATCCCAATGACCAAAAAACCTGGTATATCCATATCGCTGAAATGCAGCATCACTGGGGATATTCATCCCCCCGGAAAACGCCCAGACTATCAGGATAATAGCAGCCGGAATACCAATCAGTACAGGCAGGTGTTTTACAGCAGTTGTCCTCTTTGCCAGAAACCCTGGCCAGCCGTAGAATGTGTAAGCATAGGCACGGATGGCACCAAGCACATCAGCTGGCCTTGCACCCCGCGGGCAATTAGTTGAACAATCGCCGCATTGATGACATAAGAGAACATTGGCATCGCCTATCAGCTTTTCTTTAAGACCCCACTGGGCATAAATCATTTCCCGACGGGGAAACGGGTCACCGTCGGTGGAAAGAGGACACGCCACGGAACAGGTAGCACACTGAAAACACTTTTTCAGTGTATCACCACCCGCTTTCTTCATGTCCCTGATAAAATCAAGATCGGGTTGCACATTAATAGACATTTTATTCTCCAGTCCTGAAAATAATTCAACTTGCCGAGACAAATCACAAACACAGTTTTAATCTCGTTGCCATCTGCAAAAATATCAGATGACAACAAAATTAAAAACAAAAAAGGACATCAAAAAAATCAAAAACCTTTGAACGGATTAGGTCCAAGCTCAATAATTTCCTCAACAAACTCATCTATGATAGCCGGAACCTTGTCATAATCTGAGATTGCAATTTCTCGGACACCACATCTCTCAGGTTCAAGTCCAAGAGAACCAAGGGATTCACCGATATTATCCATACGCCTGCCAGCGATTTCGGAACCTTTAACAAAATGGCATTGATAATCATCACCATACTTGCAACCAAGAAGCAAAGCACCGTCCATACCGGCACTCATGGCATCCTTTATCCAAACCATGTTCACCGAACCAAGGCAACGTACAGAAATAAAACGCACCAGCCTGTTCATCTTGTTGCGGTGCATGCCAGACATATCAAGTGCCGGGTAAGCATCATTCTCACAGACAAATACAACAACCCTCAATTTGTCTTCATCATCATCAGGCACTTCTATGGCCTTAACCATTGAGCCAATCATATCAATATTATAATCGGAAAAACCAATAATCCGCTCCGGGCATGCCCCCATACAGGTACCGCAACGGCGACAACGGGTCGGATTAGGCAATGGCGTTCCTTTATCATCATCATCAAGAGCACCAAAGGGACACTCTTCCGTACACCGCTTACACTGGGTGCAACGGGAAAAGAAAAAATCCGGAAAAGTCATGTCACCGGAGCGGGGATGAACAGCAACCCCACGATTGGAAGACTCAATGCACTGGATGGCTTTTAAGGCAGCACCAGTGGCATCGTCAATGGTTTCCTCCATGGTCTCTGCCTTTCGAACACCACCACAGGCATAAATACCGGTTCTTCTTGTTTCATACGGAAAACAGATAAAGTGAGAATCTGCATAACCGTCAAACAGGTCAAGCTCAAGAAATGCCGGCCCCTGCCGATAAGCGAGGTTAATGGTTGGCTCATTAACAGTGGTCGGAACCATTCCCGCCGAAAGAACCACCATATCCACCTGCAGGGCCAGATCTTCACCAAGCAGGGTGTCTTCTGCATTAACTACAAGGACTCCATCCACCTCTTCAACTTTTGTGACCGCAGCTTTGGTCATAAATACACCATCATCCCGCTGCATGCCTTTATAGAACAGCTCGGCATTACCAGGAGTACGCATATGCTGGTAGAGGATAAATGCACAGCCATCGCTATTATCTTCTCCTACATAGCTGGCCTGCTTAAGGGCAACCATAGAGGTTACTGAATTTGCATAGGCAAAATCATTATCATTATCCTTGCCACCGGGGCTGAGCACAAAGGCTACCCGTGCAGGAACATTGCCCGTTTTGGCCAGTTTCTCAAACTCGGCATTGGTGACAACATTCTTAAGCTTACCATAACCAAGGTGTTCATGCTCAGACACATCAGCCGGAGTCCAGCCAGTCGCCAAAACAACCGAGCCAAACATATCTCCGTCAGGATTTGTTTCGGTATAAACTACCATACCGGCGTTGGGATCCTCCAACTCACCCTTATCGATAAGATCCTGCTGGTCAGCAGTAACCTTGGCAGGTGCGTCCCACTCAGTTTTGGTTCCTGCCGCCTTCATGGTAACATTAAATGAACCTGGAGAGCCGCCTATTCTCGCCACCTCGGTGGAGAGTTTAACCGTAATATTTTCATCAGAAATTACTTCATTGACTAACTGACCTATGCTCGGGTCTTCCAACTCCGCATAGGGATAACTGGTCGGGAACATTTTTCTCCAACCAAGAGCCTTGCCACCAAGTTTATCTGATTTCTCAACAAGAGTTACCTGATACCCGGTCCTTGCAGACTCAAGTGCCGCAGTCAGGCCGGCAAGCCCGCCACCCATAACCAGGATTGAATTGTGCGTGGTATCGAGTTTATAAGGCTCGGGCAAATCTGATTTTTGAGCCTGAACAACTGCCATCCTGACATAATCCTCAGCCATCTCCTGGAGAAACTCATCCACACCTTCCTGGCTTGCAGATTCATCGCCCTCGGCAGCCTCAACAGATTCATCAGCCTCAGCAGGCTCCCCTGAGTCTTCAACACCCTCTTCGCTACTGTCAGGGCTACCTACTGTCCAGGCTACCTGCTCCCGCAAATTGCCGCGAATGGTCTGAATTTGCTCGCCAAAATCAAATTCCTTCTCCATAACCCGCGGTGAGCAGCCACAGACAATAACCGTATTGACCCCGTTCTCAGCAATATCCTTCTCAATAAGGTTGCGACCGCCGCCATCACAAAAAGATGGCCGTGCCTGCATCTCGACACCCGCCTCCGAGGCAACTGACTGCAGCCCCTCAACATCCAGAACATCGCCGATGCCACAACCTGTACAGAGATACGCACCATATATTTTATCCATTGACCCTCCTCCTACCGTCCAATCTGAATTGCTTTAAGAGCAGCAGCTGTAGACGATTGCCCACAGGCATACACATCGGCAGCATTTTTGGCACAACCGGCAGCAATCATGCCTTTTTCAGGCTCTGAAATAATAAAACCATTACCATCCAATGATACGCCAAAAGACTCTCCTTCCTTGCCAATCGCCGGCTCCATACCAACAGCCAATACGCAGAGGTCAACTTTCCGGCTAACCTTAACCCCGGTCAACGCATCCTCAGCAACGACAGTGACCCCACCGTCATCGTCTGCAACAATATCTGCAACCTTGCCCTTAATAAATTCCGCATTTTCATCAGTCATGAGCTTAGCACGAAATTTTTCATACTTGCCAGGGGTACGGAGATCAATGTAAAAAACATGGATTTTTGCCTCCGGATACTGCTCACGAATATAGGTCATCTGCTTAAATGTCGCCATGCAGCAAATGGAAGAGCAGTACTCAAGATGATTCTCATCACGGGAACCGGCACACTGAACAAAGGCAAACGATTCCGGCTCTTTATTGTCGCCGGGACGGGTAATCTTACCCTTGGTTGGACCATTTGGTGCAGCCAGTCTCTCCATCATCATGTTGGTGATAATGGCAGATGAAGACTCAGGCTTGAGGTTTTCCAGCTTTTTATAATCGTACGGTTTCCAGCCGGTTGCCCAGATAATTGCAGACACATGGACAGCAAAAACTTCAGGCTTCATGTCAGTATCAATACAGCCGGGACATGATTTTTTAATATCCTCAAGGCAGTCCGATGAGCACGCATCTTTATCAAAAACATACCTGCTGGGGAACGACATCTCATGGGGCAGATACAAAACCTTGTGCTTATCCATCCCGAAATTAAACTCGTTGTCAACCTCGTCTGCACAAGCTTCAGCACATTTACCATAATCAATGCCACTGCCTGTGACATAACGTGGCTGGGTCTCAAGGGTTACTTCGTAATTTCCAACCTCGCCCTTAACCGATTTAACCGTGGTTAAAGTGTAAGGCCTTATTTTCCGATTATCCTTGATCCTTTTGAAGTTAATTTCCAGTCCACATGTCGGGGGACAAAGTTTAGGGAAGTACTGATTAAGCTGGGCTACGCGACCACCGAAATACGGATTTTTGTCGATCAAAAAGACATCGTTACCGACTTCCGCCGCTTCAAGTGCTGCGGTTAAACCGCTAATACCGCCACCCACAACCAGTACCGCACCACTTCCTGCAGTGTCACTCATACTTGGGCCTCCATTACTGCTGGGATTGATGAAAAAGAGATTTCTGGCTCAATTGACCTGAAAATCAGGAATGGTAATTAAATAACCTGGGAATATATAACGCCGCAATTTTCCTGTCAACTCAACCAAAAAAAGAACAAAAACCACCCGTTCCCTGCTACCATTTAAAAATATAGAAAAAAATCTCCAGAACTCGAGTGAGTCCTGGAGATTTAACTGCAAATCATCAAATGATGAATCCCTTCAACCTACAACCAGGGATCGGTCTCGATGATATTAATACACTCAACCTTCTCACACTTCCACTCTTCGGTTTTCGGGTCAAAAGTGGAGTTAACAAAACACTTCCAGTTCTCATCATCACAGGTCGGATAATCTGAACGATAATAGAAGCCCGGATAGCGGGATTCTTTACGGAACTCAATGTGACGGATATGAGCCTCTACACACCAGATACGATGGTAGTTCTCCCAAGCACGCATCAACTCATGGAGGTCACCGGCAGCCATCTTTGCAGCATCTTCACGGAGCAACCTAAGGAGATCCATACACATATTAAGAAGCTTGCCGGAGGTCATATAATAAGTTGCAACTCCAGCGCCATATTCATCGGTGGCTTTCATAAGTCGCATCATAAGACCAGCAGGCTTACAAAAATTGGGATTAACATCCTGATGGGTTGAGAGACCAACATGCTCATGATACAATTTAACCGGTGCGTAAATCTCATCGGCCAGTTCCTGAGCAGGCTGAGCGATTTCAGGGGTATGAGTTTTATCAC
>CAZEMY010000133.1:0-6615 GCA_964513405.1 uncultured Desulfobulbaceae bacterium | reverse complement strand
CTGCTTAAAAAAAAGTACCGAAACCGGTTTTTCCAGAAAACAGGATTTTTTTTCCATAACTTCCCAACAAAACAACCTGCCCCAAATAGACCAATAATCTGGATACATGCTCTTTCCTTAGGGGAAGTAACTTCCGCTCTGCCTCTGATTAAGGGGTTACGGCATAGATTCCCAAAAAGTATGATCTATCTTTCAACAACCACAGAGACTGGTCGAAAAGCAGCTGAGAAAACAGCCGGTTCCATGGTTGATATTATTTTTTACAGCCCTTTTGACATGTTTTTTTCTGTTCAACGCTTTATAAAAAAAATAAACCCATCTGTTTTCATCCTCATAGAAACTGACTTCTGGCCATGCTGGCTTTACAGTTTACAACAGCACTCAATCCCCTGTCTGCTTGCCAATGGCAGATGCTCACAAAAATCTTTTGCCGCTTACCGGCGATTTGCACCCCTGTTTGCTCCCATGTTTAACTGCTTCAATATTCTTGCCATGCAGACCATGGGCGATGCCAATAATATTAAATTACTGGGGATTGCTGTTAGAAAAATTACTTGCCCAGGCAACCTGAAATTTGATGCTGCCCTTGAGGACAACATCACCGAGTCAGGGTTATCCAGAGCAGAGCTTGGTTTACCGGCAAATAGACCCTTGCTGATCTGCGGTTCAACCCATCATGGCGAAGAAGAAATTATTTTTCAGTCCTACCGTGAACTGATAAAAAAACACCCTGAGCTGATTCTCATGGTTGCCCCACGGGATATCAAGAGAACCAGAACAATTATAAAGCTGGCTGACAAACACAACTTCAAAATTATGAAAAGAACAAAATCAGACCAGACGACAATGAAAAATCATATCTATATTCTGGATACTCTCGGAGAGCTTTTTTACTGTTACCGCCTCGCAAATATATGTTTTATCGGTGGTTCTCTGGTATCAGCTGGAGGACACAACCCACTTGAGGCGGCAAGTGCATCCCGACCGGTATTATTTGGCCCTCACATGGAAGATTTTTCCGAGATCAGCGATAATCTTGTTAAAAGTGGCGGAGCAGTTATTGTTCGTGATGATAAAGAGTTAATCAGGCAGGTGTCCCTTATCCTTGAAGATAAAAATAGGGCGGCAGAAATGGGGAACGCAGCAAAAGAGCAGGTTATTCTCCAACAGGGTGTTGTTCAGAAATACGGGGACACCATCAGTGAATTACTTACTTCTACGGGTAAGGAAAATCACGGACACCCCTTATGATTTGTCAAAGGTTGACAAGGGGGGCAGACTTACTACAAGTCTGCCCCCCTTGTTTGTAAATATTTGAAGAGCTTACTCAGAAATACCAAATTTACGGGCTTGAATAACCTCAACATCCTGAAAATAAATCATACCGGCATAGTTCTCAAAATACCTTTCCTCTACTGCAGCAGCTATTTTTAACGCCGCCTCTTCTTTGATAATAATAGCGATCCTTACACTGCTGAGCATCCCGCTGATATCAAAACCCAACCTGTTACCGCTCTCTCCTTTACCGGCAACCCGGCCTACGGTATAACCTTCGGCTCCAAACTCCTGAGCTACCTCTAAAATATTATCCAGTATAGATGACTCTGTGACAATTGTTAGTTTTTTAATTTTATGCAGCTTCATTACAATTACCTCTTCTGTGTTTTAATTATTAAGGAGTGTACATTAAATAACTTGAGACTATAACTTATCCTTTATTCAGGTTATTTAATTCCCCTTCCTAAGTGAGTGATCAAAAACCAAATACCATCCCCCCTAATGCCAGGAAAAACGGTACATAAATAGCAATTACTATCACTGTTCCCAAACCGGTTGATGTCCCATGGTAAACAGACGGGTTAGCGGTCGGTATTCCGGCTCGAACAGTGGGCGGCCCGGAAATATCAGAGTTAGAGGCAGCGATAATCGCCAGCATAATTACTCCACCCGGACTGAACCCTACCAGCAAGTAGGCAATATATCCCAAACCAAACCCGATTAAACCATGGGTGAGCGGCCCCAAAAAGGCATAAGTAATATACCAGTGGGCGACTCCCTTCAACTCTCTCAAGCGGGCATAAGCCTCCATACCGGAAGTTAACATTAATATTGCCAAAAATCCTCTAAATAATGGATTAAAAAAGCTGTCGTAAACACTGTCCGGTTTGGTTACTAATCCCAACACCACACCGATAATCAAAACCGTTAATGCCGTCCCTTTAAGACAATCCTTTACGATTGGCATTATCTTGACTTTGGTATAAGCACCACCTTTTTGCTTGGCTAAATATATATTAGCCAAAATAACTGCGGTAATCAATGCCGGAATGTCCATAAATGGATATAATGCCGGCACCCAACCTTCAAAAAAAATCCCCTCCGTTTCCAGAGTAAGCATACTCACCGCAAGGGTAGAACCACTCACCGCTCCAAATAATCCAACCGTAGCCAAAGCATCATCTTTTTTAATACCAGGTAGTCTGGCCAGGGTAACAGAACCAACAAGAACAATACCAACCCCTGTTAATACACAAAAGATAGCTGGCAGCAACATTTCGCCAATGTTTCCATCCCGGATTGCCATGCCACCTTTTAAACCAATTCTCATCAAGAGCATAAACACACAGAATTGATAGATGGGTTCCGGAATTCTCAGCTTACTGTTAAATGCCGAAACCGCCATCCCGGCAAGCAGAAACGCCAACACGGGTTTCTGCAGCTGGTCAACAAATCTGGTTAAGAAATCAAAAAAAATCTCCATAAGATAATCTCCTTTATTTGTTGTTTTTAGATTTGTAATCGTTCATTAGGGAAAATTGATTTAATAAACATGCACCATGAAAAGATTACCTGATCTTTCCCACGCTAAACTTTTCATTACCTGCTCACCTCCCTGGCAAAATATGAATTTTATGCCCGTTTTAAAAAGCAAAAAAAAATCCAACACCTGTTGTATAAATACATACCGTATCAATACACTGGTGTTGGATTATCTTTAACTGATATATAAATACCATTTAAAATATCTTCCAACCAACAAAATGAAAATAACTATTTTTCTCTTCTTCTTTTACAACTCCCTGTCCATCACAAAAATAATAATTCTTTCTCCGGTTTTGGTGCTTATATCTGTATGGAGACTGATTACTTTTGCTGAAGTTATCCTGGACACGACAGATTCCAAATCGGGACGCCCCTGCTCAACCAATTTCAAACGCAACTTTTTGATCAAAGCCATCCCTTCCTTAGCATCCGAGAGATGTCTCTCAGCAGCAGACAACACCCCTTTCAAACTGACAATTACCATATCCCGAAGAATATCAGCCTTTGCTTCTGTGGGACCACGCCCCATATAGTCCTTTTCCCACTTGATCATAGCTTTGGAAATTTCATCTTCCATTTCTCCTTTGGAACAAACCACAAGCTATGATCTCCTTTAATTATTAGTTTATTACAACTCATCTAAGGTAACAGGTAAAACATATTCATCATAGCGTCAACCTAAAATAACCTAACGACTGGAGTTAACTCTAAAAAATCCTAATTAAGTCACTATCATAATCAACAATCCATTTAGAACCTACCAAAGCGACTCCTTTTAAAGCAACGCCTGAAGGTCACGAATATCTTCAGATTCCTGACAGAACGAGAGCCCCAGATGATCGGCAAACTCCAGAACAGTAAACATATTTTCGCTGTCTGCTTTGGTTAATGCAGGCGTTTTGACATGGGTATCAGGGAAGTTAATACCCTTCTCCTCCTTTAAAAGAGTCCCGTTGTCTTTGGCATGTGTTACCCGGCAGGTTATCGAATCATCGCCGCGTTTAATCACTTTCAGGCCAATCTTACCATCATCGATAAAAATTTTGTCACCTGCATTGATACGCGAGACAATCCCCCGGAAGCTGCAACCAATTCGTGCCGGTTCCAGCACTTTGTTTGTCAGCTTGTCCAAAACGGCAGATCTTCCCTCAATATCTTTCTCGGTAATGACTATGAGATCATCCACAAACAACCTGACAGGATCAATCTGATTTTCAATGTTTAGAATGCTGCCATCATGATGTTTATGGTAAAACTTTGCACTTTTATCGACATATACCCGCTTATTAATTGACCCCTTGGCATACTTATCAGTCATCTCAATAACTGTTATAATTGCTTTCTTGCCGTTTGCATCAACAATTTTAAGGGGACGACCCTGTCTTATTTTTTTGAAAAACTTTTTATCCACAACAATCCGAGCCGGGATTCTTTCAAGTGTAAACGGATCAACACCTTCAGGTTTTGTACTTTCCCTGCCTCTACATATAAGTATCTCTTTCTTATACTTGTTGCTGCCAATAGCTACCGGCTGCTTCAATCTTCTAATCTTGCCGGTGCGTATCTTGGGACCGGCAAGGTCTGCAAAATTTTTTATCTTTGCATTTCCTGCACGGTTTTCATTAATGGCAGCGATCACGGCAGCCATACCCTTCCATATTTCGACTGTATCATGTGCTGTATTTATACGAAACACATTAACGCCGGCATCGGCAAGCTCATGAATCAACCTGCCATCATGATCTGCAGCATGCGAAGGCAGAGTAACCATAACAGCCGTACTCTGTTTGCTCAGTTTAGAACTAAGTTTGCCGCCAAAAAGCAGCCATCGACAACATCAAACATTAACGACATGGTACATAAAACAATCGGCAATAACAATTATAAAATAATTGCAAAACTGTTATTTTTCCAACCACCCGTCAGTCAGGTCTGCCGCCGCCGGTAACCGACAGACATGGTTTACACATAAATCGTCCGCCAAACCTGCGGATGCAGGACTCCATGGTCTTTTCCCGGCAAACTTCACAGGTCACAGATCGCATAATTCTGGCCGGGGCGGGCATACTGATAACTGGTTTGCTGATGATGAACAACTCATCAAGATCAGCCTCAAGATATTTCTGCTCGTTTTCAGCTCTGAGCCTGACAGACTCTTTTTTTTCTTCAGGACTGGCAGCCCCGCTCTGATTTTTTGCCATCAGTTCAAACATCCTCCCGATTGCCGGTCCTGTTGTTTTATCACTGAGCAAGGCACGAAACCCCTTACCATCATTACGACGAAAAAAATTAAAAGCCATTTTGCCGTAATTTTTCAAAATCAGGTTGCCTTTGCCGATGGAACAGCCGGTCAGCAACTGAACCGCATCCACCCCGCACGAATCGGTCTCACAAACAGCAGTTAGAGGAGATTCGTTATTATGTCCCAGTTCTCTCAGGCACAGCTCCGAAACCCGGATACCAATGGCAAGACCTGGACAACGGTGACCATGAAAATCCACAACTCTTTTCATCTCTTCAGAAGAAATTGGTGTTCCCATTATTGCATGTTCCTTGAATTCAGATTATACAGTTTGTTTCGTTTAGTTTAAGTCAATCATAACAATCACTTACCTGAGCGTCCAGCCCCTAAACCGGATGAATAACCGGACAACCTCTTCGGTATTCAATCTCCACCTCCACCCCATAAACCATTTCTATTATTTCAGGGCTTATACTCTCGCATCCGCCCCAAGCACAGATATTACCATTTTTTATAAATAGGAACTTGTCAGCGTAACGCATGGCAGTGTTAAGATCATGCATTGTCATTACCGCCGAAACCTGGTGATTTTTAACCACATTTCTGATTGTCCGCAGGATATCAAGCTGGTTTCTAAGGTCAAGGTTACTGGTCGGTTCATCAAAGAGCAGTACCTCCGGTTCCTGAACCAAGGCACGGGCAATGGCAACTTTCTGTAACTCTCCTCCGCTTAAGCGGTCAATATGGCGAAGGGAAAGGTTACATAGAGAAAGCCGTTTGATGACCGCATCCACCATGCGAATATCTTTTTCACCCACCCTCCACCTGATGTACGGCTTGCGACCCATGAGAATACTGTCAAACACGGTCAACCGTGCAGATTCCAGCCTTTGCGGTACATAACCCAACAATTTGGCAGTCTCATTCTGGCTCATCGTAAGGACATTGTCTTCTCCAACCAGTACCGAACCCTTCTCCGGTCGATGAATACCATTTATACATTTAAGCAGAGTGGTCTTGCCGGCACCGTTTGGACCAAGAACAACCAGCAGTTCTCCTTTATCCACATGGAAACACACTTTGTCAAGGACAGAACAACCATTATAGCTAAAAGAGACCCCGTTAACAGTTAAATTTATCATCTACTTCCTCTTATAATCAGCCAGATAAAAACAGGTGCCCCCATAAAGGCGGTCAGAATGGAGACCGGCAGGACATTGGGAGAGAGCATAAGTCTTGCCACAGTATCAGCAGCAAGCAGTAACACCCCGCCGATGATACAGGAACCCGGCAGGAGAAATCTGTAGTCGTCACCAATTATTCTCCTGCAGATATGCGGACAGACAAGACCAACAAAGCCGATAATCCCCAGAAAGGAAACTATCACAGCGGTAACCAGCGAGGCAATGAGCATCCCGACAATACGCACCCTCTCAACCTTGACACCAAGACCTTTGGCTGTTTCGTCACCGGCTTCAATGGCATTAAAATTCCAGCGGTTCAGAAAAAACCATAAATAGGCTCCACAAACCACAACAGAGATAATGGAC
>CAZEMY010000132.1:0-6656 GCA_964513405.1 uncultured Desulfobulbaceae bacterium | reverse complement strand
CCTCCATATCTCTCACCACCGGACTTGGCGGCAGACTTCTTAAAAACCGTTTCCCATACCCCTTGCTGAATATACGGATATCAAGAATGGCAATCACCCCCCGATCGCTGCTGCGACGCATCAAGCGCCCTGCCCCTTGGCGGAGGGTAATAATTGCCCGCGGTACCTGAAAAGCAACAAAAGGATTGCCGCCCTCATTTTTTATCCTCTCCACCCGGGCCATGATAACGGGATCGGTGGGAACCTCGAAGGGCAACTTGTCAATAATAACCATGCTCAGGCTCTCACCGGGGACATCCACTCCTTCCCAGAAACTTGCCACGGCAAAGAGAACCGCTTCGGTATGATTAGTGAACTTTTTCAATAAAACATGACGGGGCATATCTCCCTGACGAAGAAGAGGATAATCAAGCTCATCCCGCAAAACATGCCAGGCGGCATCAAGAGCTGCAAAAGAGGTGAAGAGAACCAGAGCCCTTCCTTTTGAGAGTGAAATAAGATCTCTGATCTTGTCATGCAGCTTTTTCTGGTATCCGGGAGCCAAAGACTGGGGGAAATCATCTCCGGGGATGTAGAGTAAACTGTTTTCCCGATAAGGAAACGGGGAAGGAAAAGTAAGAGCGGGTGTATCATCGCAAAGTCCCATTCTTTTAACAAAATAACTGAAATCTCCGTTGCTGGTCAGGGTCGCAGAGGTAAAGACACATGCCTGAAGATTAGAAAACAGGGTTTTTTGTAACTCTTTGGCGATATCAACCGGAGTGGCGGAAATAAGCAGATTTTTTTCCCTTCTTTCAAACCAGTGGATATATAACTCTTCCGCAACGGCAGGCTCAGCGACCGTTTCGGCAAGAATAAACTCCAGCCTTTCCTGCATATCCCGGCAGCGACCGGCAAATTGCTGCCATGGTTCCGAACTGCCCCCCATTTTGTCCAGGGTTTCGGCAAGTTTTGTTAACGCCATGGCAAGCTTGTTCCGCCCGGCTAACAGAGGGGAGTCAGCCAGCATACCTGATAAGGGATAACGCCCCTGCTTTGCAGGAAACATAGCCATCAGCTGTTCCATCCGTCCGGATATGGCCTGGGACATGCTGATAAGCTCTTTATTTTTCTTCAAGCCCTGTTCGGCAAGACAACTTCTCTCAATATCAGCAGACAGCTCCCGCACCTGATAGCGGGACAGAGAACGACCAAAAAAATGCCCGGCAACAGTCTCTATATGGTGGGCCTCATCAAAAATAACCACCTCATAACGGGGGAGAACCTCGCCGTAACCGGATTTCTTAACGGCAAGGTCGGAAAAAAAGAGGTGGTGATTGACCACCAGTAACCGGCAGGCGGCAGCGTCTCTGCGTAATCGGTTCAGAAAACAGTGATGAGCATCCGGGCAGTCTCCGCCAAGGCAGAAATGAGACTGGCAACAGATATTCTGCCATAGAGAAGAATCAGCACCGATCCAGTCCAGTTCTGCCCGATCACCATAACGGGTTTTATCAAGCCATGAAGAAATTTTTTCCGACCGTGACTCTGAAAAAAGTTCCCCCTGCCCGGTGGCATAAAATTGATGCCAGCGATAAAGACAAAGGTAATTCTGCCTGCCCTTCACCGACATGGCTTTACAACCCGGATCAATATATTTACGAATAAAAGGTATTTCCCGCTCAAGAATCTGATCCTGGAGGTTGCGGGTATTGGTGGATACCACCACCCGCCGCCCGCTGAGTACCGCCGGAATCAGATAGGCAAGGGTCTTGCCGAGTCCGGTTTCAGCCTCCACCACCAGGGACATTGGTGGAGGTGGCTGATCGCTATCCATTATTGCATCAAGACTGCTCAGTAATCCAGCGACCGCAACAGCCATTTCCTCCTGAGCTGGTCGGGTTTCGTAACCGTCAAGATGACTGGCGAGCAGACCTTTATGAGCAAATATTTCTTCCATGAATATTTATTGTATAAGGTGGATTTAGTAATGTACATTAAATAAGTTAGTAAATTATATCTGAACTTCTGGAGTAAAAACCAGGAAGTTTTTTACCACAAGGCACAGGTTACAGCAATCGATGAATAACCTCACAGTCCTTGACATAATTTTTTTTCAGGATTAGTTACTATAAACAATTAGCCACAAGTTAACCTTTTAAGAGAACCTGAACAATGGTTGCATCACAACAACAAAAAAAAACATGTCTTGCCGGTGCTAATCTTGCTCCCGAAGAAAAAATTTTAATTACCTGTGCTGACCTGAGCATCACCAATATCATTTACGACCTCCTCAAAGAAGAAAATTATCCAGCCCTTATAGCAGAGTCTGTAGATTGCATGAACGGGATTATCAAGAATAACCGCATTGCCCTGGTTATTCTTGACATACTGCTTCCCGACGGTAACGGGGTTGATATCATCCCTGAATTTAAAAAGCATGAACAGGATATGGCAGTGGTCATTTTGACCGGTACAGCCGACCATAAGACCGGCTTATCCTGTATTTGCCAGGGGGCTGACGAATATCTGAATAGACCTGTCCAGAACTGCGAACTTATGAACACAATCAGGAGGGTTCTGGAAAAACGACGATTAAGCATCAGCAATCAACTCTACCAGAAACAGATAGAGCAAGCCTCCTTCCAAATTCAGCTCATTCACGAGCTGACCATGAAGATGAATAATGCCTATCTTGACATGACTGAACTCGATGAAATCCTCCAGACTATACTGGTGGGGATCACCGCCGGGGAAGGTTTAAGGTTTAACCGGGCCTTTCTTGCCATGTTTGATGACCGGCAGCATATTTTGTCCGGGCGGCTGGCAATCGGTCCTGACCGTAAGGAAGAAGGAGACAGGATATGGCGTGACATCAGAAACGGAGATCTGGATTTTCATAACCTTCTTGACAACATAAAAAAACATTCATTTGCAAAAGATATTGAAGTTAACCGGATTGTCCAGGCTTTTTCCATCAGTGCCAAAGAGAGTGACCATATTCTTATTCGGGCTGCAAGGGAGAAAAAGTCAATCAATGTGGTGAAAGGGATAAGTGAGTGGCCGGTGCCACCGGAACTTATAGGTCTTCTTGAGGAGGAATCTTTTGTTATTGTTCCTCTTTACTCGCCCCGCCGTTCTCTTGGGGTTATAATTGCGGATCATTTTGTAACCAATGAAGAAATAACCCCCATTCAGATCAGAAGCCTGGAAAATTTTGCCTCCCAGGCCAGCCTCGCCATTGAACATTATCATCTCCACATTTCAATGGAAGAAAAAATCAGGGAACTGGAAAAACAGCAGGATATGCTGGTTGAGGCGGAGAAATACTCAGCGGTTGGCCAGATGGCAGCCCAGCTTGCCCACAGTATTCGCAACCCCATTACCTCTATCGGCGGTACAGCGAGATTGCTGGCAAAAAAAACAGATGACCCTGAACAGCTTAAATTCTTTAGAATGATGATTAGGGAGTCTGAAAAGATTGAAGACACATTGGAGGATATCTTTAATTTTGTCAGTACGATACAGTTGCAAAAAAAAGAAACTCTTATCTCTTCCCTGCTGGAAAAATCATTGATGCTCTTTTATCCGGCTATGCATCAACAGGCTGTTAAACATGAATTGCAGCTACCCGGAACCGAGATTCCCATTAATATTGATCCTGATCTCATCCAGCAGGCTCTGGTTCATCTTATCCGCAACGCTATCGAGGCCATGCCGGACGGGGGCAGGCTCTCTATCCGGATTGGACAGGATGTAAACGCTGACGACAAAACAATAGAAATAATTATCCAGGATACAGGGCAGGGAATTAAAGACAGTACCCTGTTATTTGCCACAGATCCCTTTGTAACCACTAAGACTGCCGGTACAGGAATGGGTTTGACCATGGTTAAGAGGATAATTAAGGATCACGGCGGAACCCTGCAAATTCAGCAACGGATATCCGGTGGTACCAGGGTTATTGTTGGCTTGTCCGGATAAGAAGGTATGGGGTGAACTTACACCAAACCGGGTAAAAATTAATCATCTAATTTTGTAACCATAAAAGACTATCACGGATAACTAACAGTAATCCTTATTGATTACTCACCTGCAGGCATATTTTAAATGTTTTTTTATTGACGGCATGGTTTACGATTGGTAGGCTCGCCTAAATGCACTGAATCTTCAGAAACTTCAGTCAATATTTAAGAAGGGGTGGTGATTTTCTATGTACAAAAAGTTATTAGTGGCTGTTGATGGATACGAACCATCGTTGGGTGCTGCCAAAAGAGCGATAGAGCTGGCTGCTGAATATGGCTCTCAAGTCTCTGTGCTGCAGGTAGAAGAAGCTGTTCCGCTACTTCCGGAAGAACGGCGAATGGAGGAAACTTCCCTGCAAGGTGGTCAGCAAAAGCCAATTACCTCCAGACCATTAGAGCTGGTGAAGATTTACGCAAAAAAAAATAATGTAAAGGTAGAAACCAGGAAAGAGACAGGTGCGATAACCGCCTGCATTCTTAAGGTAGCTAGTGATTACAAGGCCGATTTGATTATTGTTGGAGATTCTGGCAGAAAAGGCCTGCAAAAACTTTATTTTGGTAGTGTCGCCCAGGCTGTTTCGGAAAATGTGCAAAGCTCGGTGTTGGTGGTGAAGAAGGGTACGGTAAATATTTCAGACATGGTGTCCTTACTGCCGAGCTTAAAAGAAGTCAGTGATGCAATACCACTGGTTTTCAGACCAGCCGATTTTCAAAAAAACCGGAACTTTGTAATAGCTTTGAGCCTTATATTTACTGTGCTGTATGCCGTTGCTGTAGCACTGACATCAGAACCGCTTAAAGAAACGGCTGTCTTAATGATACTGGGGCTTCCTTTGGCAATTTGGGCTGGGTTATTGTTGTTTGCTGGCGGCTTAATTGTTATCAGGATTAAAATTTACAGGGGAGGCGGTGGTTAAGTGGAAAATCCAATTGCTTTTGTAATTGTTGTATTCAGTGTATTGGTAACTTTTTATATAAGTTATTCCAATAGAAGACACACCAGGACAACTGCCGCGTTTTATGTGGCAGGTGGAAAAATACCATGGAAGGTAAATGGCTTGGCAATGTTTGGTGATTTTTGCAGTGCTGCCAGCTTTTTAGGAATAGCAGGAGCGATAGCAATTAGTGGAATTGACGGGTGGTGGGTAGGCACTGGTTTTTTTGCTGGTTGGGTAATGCTGTTACTGGTGATTGCCGGACCGCTTAAAAGTGCTGGTAAATTTACAGCTGGTGATGTGTTGGCAGCTCGTTTTAGCGGTAAAGAAATAAAACTGTTGTCCATGTTGTGCACCATTACCCTGGGTACCCTCTATTTAGTGCCCCAAATAGTGGGTGCGGGTTATTTGTTCAAGTTGTTATTGGGGTGGGATTTTCTGCCTACGGTGATAACAACCGGAATATTGATAGCCTTGTTTGTACTTTTGGGCGGGATGCGGGGTACGACGTTCAACCAAGCTGTTCAAGGGGTTATATTGTGGATAGCTATGGTATTACTTGTGGTGATAGGTAGCATTGTTCATTTTGGCTGGAACCCTTTTGGAGTTATAAAAGCAAGTTATGAAATGGTGCCGCCAAGTGTAGTGGCAAAGCAGATAGCTGTGGCAGCGGAACAAGTGGATGCGGAAAATTTTTCCGAACTTATTACATCTGTGCGCGATAGCATGCCAGATGCCGCCAATGCTTTAACGCCGGGAGTTGCCCTTAAAGATATTTGGAATCAACTGAGTTTTGTTTTGGCCTTGATCTTAGGTATATTTGGGTTGCCGCATTTATTAATGCGTTGTTACACTGTGCGGGATGCCTTAGAAGCTCAAAAAAGTATTGAATTCACTATTTGGGGTTTGGTTACTCTTTATATAGCATCACTCTTTGCCGGGTTATTAGCGATGTATCTGTTATACCCGACATTGGTACATCTCTTAGCTATAGGTGAACGGGGTGTGGCTACTAATATGGCTCTGCCTATGTTAGGACAGTTGCTGGGCGGCGAAATAATGTTGGGTTTGATTGCGGCCGGGGCATTGGCAGCGATGTTGAGTACATCTACTGGTTTGTTGCTATCTGCTATCACCAGTTTGGCCCACGATTTTTATGCTGGTGTGCTGAGACCGGAGAGCAGCGACCGGGAGCAGTTGTTATTTGCCAAGATTAGTGCCGTGATCCTGACGGCAATAGCTATTGCCATGGCAGTTTGGCTGAAAGATATGAATGTTGGGATATTGGTAGTGATAAGCTTGGGTATAGCAGCCAGCACCTTTGCACCAGCATTAGTTCTTACCGTTTGGTGGAAGGGGTTAACCAAACAAGGGGTTATTGCCGGGATTATAGTCGGTTTAGTATCTTCTCTTATATTCACCTTCGCTCGTTTTTTTGAAATGCCTGATTTACTGGGAATTCCGGTACTCATCAACCCGGCACTTTATAGTGTTCCGTTAGCGGTGATTGTAATGGTTTCTGTTAGCTGGTTGACTAGACAACAAAGGCAATGTGGAAGAATTTATGGCGGCGGCTCAAAAAGATTATAAAGGGTAAAGCGTGTTGTTGGACGAAGCCGCTACGCGGAGACATCCCAGCCATTCCATTACACTTAAATATTGGGTATTGTTAATTTAATATAGCTGAAAGCTCGTTGTTCCACTTAGCCATTAATAG
>CAZEMY010000131.1:0-6688 GCA_964513405.1 uncultured Desulfobulbaceae bacterium | reverse complement strand
GTGTTTTTTATCTTCATTCTTGTTTTCGCTAATCCGACCTACTATGCTGCCAAAGTTATTTCGTAACGACTACTTAATGAGATAAAAGGAACAAAAACATGCCAACTATAGTCTTGAAGTTGACTATAGTAATTGGTATACAGATAACCAATCAATATAGATAAGCTCGTAGCCCATAGTTTGATTAGCGGGCACAACTAAACAATCTGAAAATAACAGGGGCCGTTAGCTCAGCTTGGTAGAGCAGTTGACTCTTAATCAATTGGTCGTAGGTTCGAATCCTACACGACCCACCAGTTAAACCGATTGTGGCACAACCCAAACAAACACCATCTCTACCCTCTTGTTTGTTTTCCCCCATGGAAATAATCTGTATCACATAGTGTCCAGGTTCACTGGTGCTACCACCTGTTAAGTCAGCGTCCTCTCAAAAATCAATCAGTGATGGCCGTAAACTATTATTTACGAGGCCTTATCTATATGTTACATATTCAGTTTATATTTTTTTAAAGGGCAGTTTAAGGCTATATTTTCCGCGAGGTCAGGAGGTAACCTTAACTACTTACCAGCATAAGGAAAAATAACATGGAACCATTACAACAACAGGCATGGACTCTGCCGGAAAATTTCCCCCTCTCAGAGTTGCGCAATGCTTTGCTTAATACCTTTACCGTAAAAAACGGGACAACAACAAAATTTGTCCGTTCCTGGCACGATACCTTTGACTGGAGCCTGTACCGGCAGAAACAATTGCTGACCAAACAAGGGACAAAATGGGTATTACAGGACTTTAAAGGTCGCCTTATTGAAGAGTTAACCGGCCAACGCAAAAAGCTTCGTTTCCTCTGGGATTTCCCGGACTCCCCGTTACAAGTGGAGCTAAACAAAAGTATTGATATTCGTGCATTGCTTGAAGTTGGCGTGGAGGATGTCAGGGTTGAAGAGTTAAGGATTATCAATAATGATAAAAAGATAGTTGCTTTTGTTACTCTCCAGGAATCTGTCAGCCACAGCAGCGGAGAAAAGATGGCAATGGTCAGCTTGCGTGAAGTTCGCGGCTATGGAAAACGGTTTCACCAGATAGCCAACTTTATCCTCTCAACAGGAGTGGCTGACAGTACATCTTCTGCTGATATTCTCTCCATGATCCTTGACGGGACGGATCGGAAGCCCCTGGATTACAGCTCCGGTTACAATGTACCCCTTGATCAGGATATGCGTGCCATCGATGCCCTAAAGAAAATTTATTCTTACCTCGGGGATCGGATAAGGAAAAATGAGCAGGGAGTAATTGACGATATTGATTCTGAGTTTCTCCATGATCTCAGAGTGGCAGTCCGTCGCATTCGTTCCGGGCTGGCACTGATAAAATCCGTAATGGCACCGGAAATCGTGGAGCGGTTCAAGGAGGATTTCAGTTATATCGGCCAGATTACCGGGCCTGTTCGTGACCTTGATGTTTATCTGCTTAGCGAGAGCGATTATAAGTCCCGGCTTCCCAAGCGTCTGCAGCTTGGAATGGATTATTTTTTCCAGGATTTATCCACCCGGAGAAAACAGGAACAACGCAAGCTGGTTGGAGGGCTAAGAGGAGATCGCTATCAGCAGATACTTAAGAGCTGGGAGGATCTTTTTGATGGTGAAAAAGTAATCCCCACTGACAAAAATGGCAATATGCCCATAAAAAGTGTGGCGGATAAAATTATTTACAAAAGGTTTCGCCGGGTATTACAGGATGGCAGCAGTATTCATCGGGGTACTCCGGACGAAGACCTGCATCGTTTGCGTATTCAAGGCAAAAAGCTGCGTTATTGTTTAGAGTTCTTTTCCACCCTTTACGAGCGGGATAAAATGAAGGAACTGGTCAGGCAATTAAAAATGTTACAGAATAACCTTGGTGACTTTAACGATCTTTCCGTACAGCAGGATATGCTTGCCGGGTATCTCTCTAATATTAAACCAACAACCATCAGGGCACGGGAATTAACCGCGTCCATTGGTGGATTGATGACAGATCTCAGCCGCCAGCACCATGAGGTTCGCATCCAATTTGAAGAAACATTTGCTCATTTCTCCCAAAAGAAAAACATTGATACCTATCAGGAGTTGTTTCGTTAGCCAGGCTGCAAGGTGCAGGTAAGGGAATTTTATCCCTAAAACAAAAAATCAAGTTCCAAGCCTCAAGATGGAGGGGTTATGGCCATTATAGCTGTATATAATATTAAAGGCGGGGTTGGCAAAACCGCAACCAGTGTGAATTTATCATATTTATCTGCAGACAGCGGTAAAAAAACACTTCTCTGCGATATGGATCCGCAAGGCTCTGCCAGTTACTATTTCAGGATCAAACCGCCCAAAAAGCTATCTGTAGACAAACTTCTTGGGGGTGGTAAAGGGGTTGCCCGGAGTATCAGAGGTACCGATTATCAGAATCTTGATATGTTGCCGGCTGACTTCACTTACCGCAACCTTGATCTTGCCCTTGATGATTTCAAAAAATCTACCCAGCGAATCTGTAAAATACTAAAACCTCTTGAACAGGAATACGACAATATTTTTATTGACTGTCCGCCCAATATTACCCTGTTATCGGAAAATATTTTCCAGGCGGCTGATATTCTTTTGACTCCATTTATCCCCACCACCCTCTCCATGCTCTCCTTTGAAAAATTGCTGGATTTTTTCAAGACCACCGGACTTGATAAAAAAAAGCTCTATATGTTTTTTTCAATGGTCGAAAAAAGAAAAAAAATGCATGTGGACATGATGGCAAGGTTTGCAGGCAGAAAACAAGTCCTCAGCCAGGCAATTCCCTTTCTTGCCGATGTGGAAAAAATGGGCATTTTCAGGAAACCGGTGCTTGAGATAGCTCCCAGTTCGCCGGCTTCCAGGGCATACAGGGTTATGTGGCGGGAAGTGGAAGAAATATTAAATAAACACGAGTTATAACAATGAGCATTTCTGATACAAACCTGATCTGGATAGACCTGGAAATGACCGGTCTTGATCCTTTTACTGACCAGATCATCGAAATAGCCACTATTGTCACCGATTCAGACTTGGAAATCCTTTCCTTGGGACCGGTACTTGCCATTCACCAGCCCGAAAAAATACTCACGGGAATGGATGAGTGGAATACAAGTCATCATAGCGAATCAGGTTTGCTTGAGAGGGTTCGGACATCGAAGATTTCTTTATCCGATGGAGAAGAGCAAACCATTGAGTTTCTCCGTAAATGGGTGCCGGCTGGAGCCTCGCCTATATGCGGTAACTCCATATGTCAGGATCGCCGGTTTCTGGCAAGGTTAATGGCAAGGTTGGAAGAGTTTTTTCATTACCGTAACCTTGATGTTTCCACCCTGAAAGAGCTTGCCAGGCGATGGGCTCCAGGGATTGAAGAGGGGTTCAATAAAACAAACAATCATCTTGCCCAGGACGATATCCTGGAATCTATTGCTGAGCTGAAATATTACAGGGATGCTATTCTTAAAATTTAGAAAACCCCTTTAATTATGGCTCACCGGCTGATTTCATGCTGGAATTTATTCTTACTCTCTTAACTGCTTTGTGTGTTACTACGCAGATGCCAACTGCTGATATTAAAATAAGTATAGGCAATACCAAAGCCTGTATTCCGTCCTTGCTCGGGTTGCCTATAAACAACCAGATTTCTTTAGTGTTCCTGCCGGCAATAAAAAACAGAAAAGTACGGGGAAACATGCCTACAACTGTCCCTGCAATATAATTTGTCCAGCTTATTTCCATTCTTGCCAGGGCTATATTGGTCATTGCAAAAGGCATAAGAGGCGATAATCTGCAAAAAATCAAAAATGGCAGCTGGGAGAGCGAAAGTTCATCGGAAAAAGCCTTTAACTGTTGATTTTTGAAATAATCCCTGTTTGTGAACACCCTCATCAATAACCTGCCAAAAATCAGCCCCAGCACGGCGGCAGCCGGATAAGCAATCAGGATTCCCAGCAACCCATACCATGAAAAATAAAACCCGCTGATAGCTGCAATAAATAGCGTAGGTGTTAATGCAAATGTCATTGTTAAGGTTGCCAGCATATAAAACAGGACTATATGGTAGAAGTCACCACTGATCAGGTATTGTTTGTCCTGAAAAATAACCACCATAAATGAGGAAAAAACGAGAGGCGTAACTGCAAATAAAAACAAAAAGAAGAAATAAATTTTGTCTTTTGAAAAAGTACTCCAAATGTGTTCCAGTTCTTCAAGTATAATCATGAACAACACCGGCAAACAGTAAAATTATTCCTGATCGTATGTGTTTCCAGGAGTACCAACAGGCTGTTTTTTTATTTTGTCTTCCCGGCAACTTCCACCTGCTGCCACTCACGGTGTGTGTAACCACAGATTGTTCCGTAATCCTTGTTGATGGTGATATCGTTTAAGTTATTCAGATCACTGAACAGGTTCATCTTGGAGAATTTTGAGACTCCGGTGATCATGGCAAACTTGATAAACTCATCCATCCTCTTGATTATACCATAGAAACTTTTAAGTTTATCACGATTGAAACAGGCTTTTTCCCGGTCACTGATATGGTCAAGAATTGGCTTATCATATTCGTCAATCAGGATTACGACTTTCTGCTGATACTTTTCAACAGCCATCTCGATTAGTTCAGCAAAAACCGAGCCGGGGTTGTCTGTGGCAATATTTAGAGTTATGCCAAGTCTCCTCTACTTGATTCAAAGCAACAGAGATGATATTTTTTGCCGAAAATGATTTCTCTTATATCCTTTCGGTTTATTTCTGGCACCTTACGACCAATTTTAGGGGATGATTTTAGAATAAGGACATTTTCAAAAATATTATCAACCCTGACCCCGTATCTCTCGCTTGTTTTCTCATGTTTTCACTCCAGAGGATCGATAGTTTTCACAGTGTAAAGTTTTATTTTAGTGTCGTTGGTGACAAGTGTATTAGGTGACAATTCCAAAATTTTGGCTTGAGCAATGAGTATTCTGTCGAATGGGTCTTTATGGTGTAGTGGTAATCTTCCGGCAATTTCTCCGTGATAAAGACTGATTAGCAACTTGCTAAAGCCTTCATCTTCAACGATAGTATCTATATCATCGGGTGCCCCCAGCTTACCGGTTGTTTTTTTTATTGATATTTCCCAACTGGTCACAGCACTAACCAGCACTTCGTTCCGAGGATTGGCAATGAGTTTTCTGGTGTTTACCCCAAGCATAGGATCATCCGCCAGCCACCAAAGTAAAACATGAGTATCCAGCAACAACCGTTGCACTACTCTTCCCCGTAAAAAGAATCGATGATATCTGGCGATGTGTCCATAAAATCATCGCATATATGTATTTTCCCCTTGAAGCACCCAGGGTGCCGAGAGCTTTCTTTCCCTTTATGGGGCAACAGGTCAAGATATGGTTCTCCGGCTAGGGCAATAACTATTCGCTCACCTTTCCACGCTTTTTTACCAAGAGCTGAAAGCTGCGATTTTGCTTCGTGCATATTAACTTGCATGATTACTCCTCCGTAAGGTTTAGTCTATCTTAGCTAACAGGGTAGGCAAAGCATGTTGTTTTGTCAAGGAAGTCTTGGGTTGAAGTTTCCGGGCGGAAATCCTGGTCTATTCTTAATCTTTGCATAGTCCACATTCCCACGCTCTGCGTGGGAACGAGAGGATAAAATCAGCCCCAGCACGGCGGCAGCCGGACAGGTTAATTGTCACCTAATAGATAGGTATATTAAAGATATATAATAGGTATATATTTAATTTACATTTAATGATTTTTGCAGTATTTTGTTATTATGAAATTTGAATTTGATGAAAATAAAAGTGATGCCAATAAGGTAAAGCACAGGATAGATTTCAGGGAAGCTCAACTTCTTTGGAGTGACCCTGATTTGTTAGAGATTCCGGCGAAAAATGTACAGGACGAAAACCGATTCTTGATAATTGGAAAAATCGACGGAAAACATTGGTCGGCTGTAATCACCTATCGAAAAGAATCTGTAAGAATCATTTCGGTAAGGCGTTCCAGAAAAAAGGAGATCCAATATTATGAAAGCTAAAGAATTTGATACAAAGTTTGACTCCGGTGAGGACATAACCGAAGACCTTGATTTTTCAAAAGCCAGAAGAGTTAACCAAAAAGCCAAACGTGTAAATATTGATTTCCCTGTTTGGGTGGTAGAACAGCTTGATAAAAAGTCAAAACGGCTCGGAATAACTAGGCAAGCCCTTGTAAAAGTCTGGATTGCTGAAAAACTAAAAGAAGAAATAAATTTTCCGATACATTAATAATAAGGACAAACCAAATGGACAAGGTGCTTGGAAACAATATTGAAAAGATAAAAAATTTATGTGCAAATCGTAATGTTAAATCATTATTTGTATTTGGATCTGTTTGCACAGATAAATTTAAAAATTCAAGCGATATTGACTTGTTGATTTCTTTCAATCCTATGGATTATGCTGATTATGCTGATAATTATTTTTTAATCGCCGATGAGTTTGAAAAAATATTGCAGAGGCCTGTTGATTTAATAACAGATAAATCATTATCAAATCCATATTTGATTAATTCAATAAATAAAACAAAAACATTACTTTATGAAAAACGAGATTAAAGACTTAATTGATTGATTCATTGTGGAAATTCTCGTTCCCACGCAGGAGCGTGGGAACGAGAGGTCA
>CAZEMY010000130.1:0-6749 GCA_964513405.1 uncultured Desulfobulbaceae bacterium | reverse complement strand
AAAAGGTTGGCTAACTCAAGTTATCAACAATAACAAGTTATATTTTCAAATATACCGAATAACAGCTTAGACATACTATAAGGTGACAGGGGGTGAAAATCAAAAGTTTTTTCTTTATGTCTTGTTCTTTATCATTTATCATCTGTAACCTGTAACCTGTAACCTGTAACCTGTAACCTGTAACCTGTAAACCCAAACCTTAGACTTTAAACAAAATGCGATATAGACGACATAAACAACCTGGATGTGGTGGATGCCTGCTTGTCATCTGCGTGCTGGTTCTGATAATTGGCGGTGCTCCGGCGTTACTTAGTTTTATCGGTTATATCGCTTTTGCCGGTCTGGCAGGTTTTTTTCTTTTGTTTGCCGGCATGTACTGTTTTTCATTTTATATCCGCCGCAAAGTTGCCGTTTATGAGTCCTCCCGAACCGAGACCCATAAACTGTTTGTTCATCTGTTGGTTAACATCCTGGTTAAAATTGCCCAATTGGACGGAAGATTCAGCAGGGCGGAATTGACCACGATGACCAATTTTTTTCAGTACAGCCTCAAATATAACCAGGAGCAGATGTATTGGGTCAAGCAGTTGATTAAAGATGCCAGGGATTCCGAGAGCAGTATGGAGGAGTTGCTTGGCGAATTCAAGAGCAGTTTTGCCGCCTACGAGCCCCGCCTGATTCTTCTCGAATTGATTTATCAGATTATTTATATCAAACGACCAGTTGACCAGCGGGAGCTTGGTCAGGCCCGTCAGATTGCTGTATTCTTAGATATTCGTGATTATGATCTCAGGAACATTGAAGCCAAATATATGTATGGTCAGCAGGAGACTGCTACCTCAGTTGTCCAGTTGGAAATCAAATATTACGCTGTCCTTGGTCTCGAAGAGGGGGCAGATTTTACTGAGATTAAAAAAGCTTACCGCAAACTTTCCATGCAGTACCACCCCGACAAGGTTGCCCATCTTGGTGATGAATTCAAGGGGGTTGCCGAGGAAAAGATGAAAGAAATCAATGAATCTTATGGTTTTTTCAAGAAAAAGTTTAACACGGTTTAAGACTATGAGCCTGTCCGGGAATAGGCGGCGGATACACTAACACACCCAGCCGCTCTGGTAACACCGCTCAACACCGCTCTGCGGTGTGACGAGGGGGATATAAATATTTATGTATGAGGAATCACCATCATGGCAGTAGCAAAAAAAATGCAGGAATTTGCAGAAAAATCATCCTGGATCAGGAAAATGTTTGAAGAAGGGGCAAGGCTTAAAGCTGAATTTGGCAGCGAAAATGTCTTTGATTTCAGCCTCGGCAACCCCGATGTGGCACCGCCTGAGCAATTTTACCAGACCCTGCGGAGCGTGGTTGAGGATGATATGCCCGGCAGCCATGGTTATATGCCAAACGGGGGCTATCCTTTTGTCCGGGAAGCCCTTGCAGCGAGACTCTCGGTTGAGCAGGGGGTATCCCTGGAAGGTGGGGATATGCTTATGAGTTGCGGAGCCGCCGGCGGGCTTAATGTGGTCATGAAATCCCTGCTTGACCCCGGTGACGAGGTGATTACCCTCGCTCCGTTCTTTGTTGAATATGGTTTTTATGTTGATAACCATGGCGGGGTGGCTAAGGTTGTCAAGACCGATGAACAGTTTAACCTTGACTTGGATGCCATTGAAGAGGCATTAACCGAAAAAACAAAAGCGGTACTGATAAACAGTCCCAACAACCCCACCGGTCAGGTTTATTCATCTGAATCTTTGCTGGCACTTGGCAGACTGCTTGACAGTGCTGGAGAAAAGTTTTGCCGGATTATCTATCTGATTGCCGATGAACCGTACCGCAAAATTATCTTTGACGACCTTGAAGTCCCCTCCATTATGAAAAATACCATCAATTCAATCGTGGTATCTCCATACTCAAAAGACCTTTCTCTGCCAGGGGAGAGAATTGGTTATATAGCAGTTCATCCTGATATTTATGAGAAAAAAATACTGATCGACAGCTTGACCCTTGCCAATCGTATCCTTGGCTTTGTCAATGCCCCGGCTCTGATGCAGCGGGTGGTGGCAGAGTTGCAGGGGGTTAGCGTGGATAGCAGTATTTACGAAAAGAGAAGGGAAGTCTTCTGCCGGGTGCTTACAAATGCCGGTTTTGATTTTGTTAAACCTAAGGGAGCATTTTATCTGTTCCCCAAAACCCCGATTGATGATGTGGAATTTTGTAATATTCTTGGGGAAGAAAAAATCCTCGCTGTGCCGGGACGGGGTTTTGGGGCAGCCAACCATATCCGCCTGGCTTTTTGCGTCGATGAAGATGTAATTGCCCGCTCAGGAGAAGGATTTAAACGGGCTATGACGAGGGTTTTGGGGTGAAACAGTGTAAACACAAAAGGGAGTTTAATTATTATGTCACACAAATTGGTTCCACCTGCTGAGCAGGAAGATAAATCTACCACTAAAGCAGCATTAAGTGATCCAGACAATCTTCCTCTTACTGATGATGAGTTATTAAAAATGCGTTCAGCCAAGGCATGGGGATCTCAAAAGAATCCGACTAAAATACCAGTATCGATTCGACTCACCCCTGAAGTTGTAACTTTTTTCAAATCACAAGGTAAAGGCTGGCAAACAAAAATTAATACTGTCTTGAGTGATTATGCTCACACGCATAATCACTTATAAAAAAGTTCTGCCGGGTTCCTGAAGAGGCCGGTTTTGATTTTCGGGACTGTGTTATGGCTTGTATCGAATATCCAGGTTGTTAAAGTAGGGAGAAAGAGCGAAGCACCTCTGCAACCTTTTTATCAGTCTTTGCCAACTCTCGAAAAGCCTTGACCATGCGGGTGAGCAGAGAACCGTCCTGATGGGCAAGTTGTAAATCTTTCGTTAAAAGCTTTGTTCTGGTCATTAAACCGCTGGTCAATGTTCTCAAACCGCTGGTGAATAGCTGCCTGCCCTGCTTTCAAGTCCGCAAGAGATTCAATGATTTCCCGATCAGAAATCCGGGGAGCTGTCTCAACCCCATGGACAGGAGTAATAACCGTAAAGAGTAGTCCGGCAAGAAAAGCTGTTAGTATGAAATATTTTTTATTCATAATCTGTAACCCAAAGTGCCTATCGGGGCTAAAGCCCCGGTTCCGGCGTGCAATGTACGGAATGTTACCCCGCTGTTTTTATGCCCTCGTTACACCGCTCTGCGGTGTAACGCCCACGCATTATTGACACCTATCTACGCCTATGGTTATGTCGAATATCCAGTTCAAT
Source organism: uncultured Desulfobulbaceae bacterium (assembly GCA_964513405.1). Classification (GTDB taxonomy): domain Bacteria; phylum Desulfobacterota; class Desulfobulbia; order Desulfobulbales; family Desulfobulbaceae; genus DRLX01. The sequence continues at coordinate 3,489 of CAZEMY010000130.1, read as the reverse complement.
TATGGAAAAAGTTGCCGAGGGTGTCAGGTTAGTCCTCCAGCTATGAAGGATTCAGGTTGTGGTTTGAAAACGATGGATAGACTGTTTAATCTTATCCACATGTTTGCCTATGAATAATTCTCTCACCCTATCCATCTCCATGGAGTTTGCGGAAACCACAGCCTGTTCGGATAAGATTTTAAAAAGGTTGATGTGTTTAAAACACTTTGCTATACTTGTATATCAATAACAAGGGGAGGTTATCCATGCTTGCATTACGTTTACCTGAGGAAATTGAACAGCGTTTAGTTGACCTGGCAAAAAAAACTGGTCGAACAAAATCATTTTATGCTCGTGAGGCTATCTTGGAGTATTTAGATGATCTTGAGGATATTTACCTTGCCGAGCAACGGCTTGAGGATATAAGAGCTGGTCGTAGTAAAACATATACTCTCGAAGAAGTGATGGAACGCCATGGCGTGGGAAATTGAATTTGATTCAGCAGCAGACCGTGACTTAAGCAAAATTGATTCTCACCATAAACGGCGAATTTTGCTTTACCTGCGTAATAAAATTGCTACTGATGGCGATCCTTGTAGGTTCGGTGATCCGTTAAGCAGAAATTTAAAAGGACTTTGGAAATACCGGATTGGAAACTACAGGGTTATTTGTGAAATACAGGAAAAAAAAGTTGTTGTTCTTGTTTTGCGGATTGGTCATCGGAGCAAAATTTATGGGGGACATTAAAGATTTTCTTTTTTACGGTGTTTGCCTGGACAAGGTAGTTGTCATCAACCGGACGAGTTAATTGTCACCTAATAGCGTAAAAATAGATCTGTCCCCTTTTTAGAGCAAGGAAAAAGAGCGAAGCACCTCGGCAACTTTTTTATCAGTCTTTGCCAGCTCTCGAAAGGCATTGACCATACGGGTGAGCAGAGAACCGTCCTGATGGGCAAGTTGTAAATCTTTTTCCAGGGCAGCTTCCACCCGGATAAGCCGTTCTTCAACTGGGCGGAGGGCTGTTTTTCTATCCCAGACGATATATCCAATTAAGCCGGCTATACAGGCAATCAAAACTATTATCAGGTTCTGGATAAAATCCAAGCGGGTACCCAGATCCGTAAACCTTTCATGGAAAGCTTTGTTCTGGTCATTAAACCGCTGGTCAATTCCTTCAAACCGCTGGTTAAAAGCTTTGTTTTGGTCATCAAACCGCTGGTTAATGGCTCTGTTCTGGTCATCAAACCGCTGGTTAATGGCTCTGTTCTGGTCATTAAACCGCTGGTTAAATGTTCTGTTCTGGTCATCAAACCGCTGGTCAATGGTTTCAAACCGCTGGTCAATGGTTTCAAACCGCTGGTCAATGGTTTCAAACCGCTGATGAATAGTTGCCTGCCCAGCTTTCAAGTCAGCAAGGGACTCAATAATTTCCCGATCAGATATCCGGGGAGCTGTTTCAACTCCATGGGCAGGTGAAACCACCATAAGCACTGCCGATATAAAAAGGATACCGATATTGAACCTGTTTTTATTTATGAATGACATATACCTGTTCATGATTTCACGGTCTGAGATTGTTGGGCTTTTATTTATTTTATAATGAGTTATGGTGAAAACAGTTCCTGTAACAGGGATAGAGTTTTAGTTTGTGCCTTTTTGCTTATAGTGCCTATTTTCTTAACGAGCCTTTGCTTGTCAACGGTTCGAATTTGATCTACAATGATTTGTCCTTTTTTCCCCTGAAAGGTGCATGGTATTCTTGTGGGATATTCCTTACCCTTGGTCGTCATAGGAGCAATAATGACTGTAGATATATGATGATTCATTTCATTGGGTGAAATCACAAGGCATGGTCTGGTTTTTTTTATCTCATGACCAAAAGTTGGGTCAAGGTTAACGAGAAATACCTCAAAACGATTTATTACCATTCCCATTCTTCCTCGTCCCATTGGTTCTGGGCAAGTTCAATGCATTTATCATCATTATTTTGGTGCATTACCTTGAAAGCAGTTTCCCAATTTTGGCGTACTCCAGAAAAAGGTTTAACAATGAGTTTCTTGTCATGCACCTCAATCTCAACTTCATGACCAAACCCACATTGTTGTAAAATTGGTTTTGGGATACGCAAACCCTGAGAATTGCCTATTTGAATGATTGCCGCTTTCATTGAAAACTCTCCTTGGATTTTTAGTTGATGATTACATTGTAACTACCTCAAGTTTTTTTGTCAACAATGTTTCTTTTCTGCTTCAAAAGAGGCTGCTTCCTTTACAAACATATACATTGCCAGTACCCTCGTTCCCACGCAGAGCGTGGGAACGAGGATAGCCGAAATAACAACCATATATTTATTGTTTCATCTGCTGGAGAACCTGTTTTATCTGATCTAACCGCCTGCGGGGGAAGGTGTTTTTCATCTCTTCCACCGTCATTGAAGTCTTTAAAATTACCAGGGCAGAGAATTTTTGCGGCCAGTATTTAGTTACCAGGCTTGGTTTGTCCGGTAACCCGGAAATAATCCGTTTTGCCAGCTGCGAGTCCCCCTCAATTCGTTCAAGCAAACCATGCCATTCATCTGAACCGGAGCGGAACATTCCTCTTGCCCCGTCTGCGGTGCCGGCAGAGTGGCAGAGAAAATCATTTATAAGTGAAGAGCCAAGCATATCCTCTTCAACGGCCATAAAATAGGCAACACCGCCAAGGGTTTTAAATTTTGCCGGTCTCCTTTCCAACCGGTACAGGGTAGTGGCAATCACTACCTTTAGCAGGGCAATATTGATTGACTGGTTTAAAAGAGCAATTATCCGGTCATCATGGAAAATTTTTTCAATAATTTTATCGCTTAGAACTTTGTATAAAAGAGTATTGCCCTCCTCCTTTACCCCGAGTTTTGAGACAAACACCTTATTTAAAGATACTCCGGTACTCTTTTTGCAATGGTTGGCCGCTGTAATCGTGCTGATGAAAACAAGATTAAATAATGGCTCAAGGATCTGCCCCAGGGTAGTGGTGCCAGACAGGGCATGGTATTCCATGGGGTAGCCGAGTTCCTTTTCTTTGCCTGATTTAGGGACGGATGAAGGTGTAGATGATGATGGCAGGGCGGGAGGTTCTGGTGTAATGGCTGAGCTGAGCGACGGGACAGGTGGAGAGGATTTTTCTTCTTTATTGCTATGTTCGCTTTTGCAGGAGTCGGAGCCTTTTTCAAGGGCAAGAGATAAACCGGACAGAGAATGAGAATCCGAAGAGTCTTTTTTTTCATTTTCAACAAGGGGCTGCGGTTTCTGCAACCAGCTGTCATCGCCAAGATGGCTAACTAACTTGTTCATTGAGTTGGCAAAACCACCGGGGAGTTTTTTCATCACCTGGCTCAAGCGTTCTTCCGGAACCCCGGCAAGGAGAGCGAGGATATTTTCCCGGAACTCATCGGATAAATTCCCGTTGACCACCTGTTTGTTTACAACTATTTCCGCATCTCCTGTTTCCCTGTTAATTTGAGCTAATACCTTC
>CAZEMY010000129.1:0-6760 GCA_964513405.1 uncultured Desulfobulbaceae bacterium | reverse complement strand
TTGCTGGAAGAAGAGCATTAGTTAGTCCAGTGCTACTTATGGGTAATAGGCAGTTTTAGGGAGATGATTCCTCTTAAAAAGAAATGGTGTTCCCATCCCATTGAAGATAAACCGGAAGTTCTTGATCTCGCCGCCCAGGCAGGGGTATGGTATGTGTATCAGGCGGTTTTTGATACTTCGGATTATATAAAAGAGAGGGTGAAAAGGTACCACGATTACGGCATTGGAGTGGAAGGCACCATCCTCCTTGGTCTCGACAGCCATACCGAGGATAATATTAAAGAGCTGATTGATTTTCTCCTTGAAATTGAGCTTGATTTGGCGGAATTCACTGTGCTGGCACCGTTTCCCCGTACCAAAGCATTTGCTGATCTTGATCGTCAGAAGCGCATTTTCACCTATGACTGGGATAAGTATTCAGCCGACAGGGTGGTGTATCAGCCTAAAAATATGAGCCCTGAAAAACTGGAGGAGATGCTTGATTATGCCTGGAACACCTTTTACCAGGGCGAGTCACAAAAAATGAAAATGGTGAAATTATTTCAACAGGTGGTCAGAAAAGAGATGAACGATAACAGTTTTCGCCCCAGAGACAGAAAACTGGCAGGTCAGGCGTTTGGGAGAGTTGCACGGCCATGATGATCGGTAGTGGTTTGTCACCAGAAGAAGATAAGGTCTTTTTAAATAACCTGCTGACAGAGCCGAAACCTCCGCATAAGCAGTTTATCCATGGCGGGTGCAGTGTCGCAGATTTGCACCTTATGGCAGCCCGGTTATGTGGTTTTTTTGATTTCTCCCAAAAGACTGGTGTCTGTCTTGCTGTTCATAACAAGGAAGAATCAGGAGCAACAATCTTTGCTGCTGTTCCTGCTCATTATCGGGCATTGAAAAAATATCCTCTTTCCGGTTCTACATTAAGACTTGCTCTGTCCTCAGCCGGGATGCTTGAAAAAGACGATAGCCTTGCCTTTTTCCATAACAATAATGTCAGTGTTGTTGAAGTCTACGGCTCCACCGAAACCGGTGGCATTGCCAGCCGCAACCGGAGCCTGGGTGAAGAGTATTTCACTGCTTTCCCCACAGTTGACTATCGGTTCAGTCATGGTAAACTTGCGGTAAAATCTGCCTATATATCCCCTGATTTACCGCTTGATAGAGACGGATTTTTTCTTACTGCCGACCGGGTGGAGCCGGCAGGGGCTGGTTTTTCCCTTAAAGGTCGCTCTGATACTGTCACCAAGGTTGGTGGCAAACGGGTTGATCTTGAAGAGGTGTGTAACCTTGTAAAATCACAACCGGGCGTGGATGACTGCGTGGTTATGGTGCTTGCAGAGGGGGGAGGGCGTGGCAGCCTGACAGGTGCTTTGATAGAGGGATGCGAGCCTGAACCCGACTTTTCCAGGTTGAAAAAAATGCTGGCGACATCTCTTGCCCCTTATGCAGTACCAAGGATTATCAAAAATGTTCAACAAATTCCAATTAAAAAAAACGGTAAGTATGACAAGAGTGCTATTGCCGGGATATTATTGGCCAAATGATGAGAGATAAAAAAATCAACCATGCTTTTACGATCGGGTATGAATGTTTTGTATCCCACTATGCTCTTGTGGACAGAATTAATGTGTTTCCAGTTGCCGATGCCGATACCGGCACGAATCTGAGAATCAGCCTCTCACCGCTTCGTGATGTTGATAACATTCATGATAACGGGGAGATGTCTGATATCCTGAATCGCTCTGCAATCGGTAACTCCGGTAATATTGCGGCGGCCTTTTTCAGGGAATTTATTCGGGTGGAAAATATTGAAGATCTTGGCAAATATGCTGAGCTTGGTCGGCAAAACAGTTGGCAGGCTGTGGCGGAACCATGTTCAGGAAGCATTTTGTCTGTCTTTGACAGCCTTGTTCAGAGCCTTGAGTCATCAGGCAACAGGAATTTTCTGGAGATAGAGCGGCAACTTGGAGAATCGGTACTGGATACGACCAGAAAAAATCCTGTTCTTGAGCGGGCAGGGGTCGTTGATGCCGGAGCCTTGGCAATGTTTATCTTTTTTACGGGCTTTTTCAGGCAAATTAATGGAGAAGATGATTTTTTCATCCCTGTTTCTGATCTGTTGCAGATAGATTGACCGTGCCTGAAAGCTTTCAGGTCGATTCCGATGCCGCTCAAGGCTGTTGTGTTAATATAACCCTGCGACCTGCCGGTGATATTGAAATTGCCCGGGAAAAACTTGCCGGGACGGGGAAAGATAGGGCGGTTCAGGTCGTTACTGACGGGGCAGGTTCGCTCAGCGGAGAACTTGCCGGGGAACTTGGAATAACTAGGCTTGACAGCTATATTGTTCATGGATACAAGGCGTTACCGGAATCTTTATGTAATCATGATGAGGTATACGAGCTAATTAGAGCGGGGGTAAAGGTGACCACTGCCCAAGCCTCCACCTTTGAACGGCATCAACATTATGAATCTATGGTTCGCGGTTCAGGAAAAATAAAAGAGTTGGTAAACGGGAAAAACCTGTACTTATGTGTCGGTTCAGCCTTTACCGGCAACTATGATACAGTTATGGCGTGGAAGAAAGGCAATGATCCTGATAACAATCTGATCGTAATTGATACCGGGGCAGCTTCTGGACGACTTGGTCTTATTGCTCTGTTGACCGGTCGTTTCGTGCAGGCTGGCAATAATAATGCAGAAGACACCGTTCGCTTTGCCGCTAAGATGGTGAAACAGGTCTGTGAATATGTGTTCATAGATGAGTTGAAATACCTTGTCCGTGGCGGTCGCCTGTCAAAGGCCGGTGGTTTTTTTGGTGACTTGTTGCATATGAAACCGGTTATCAGTCCCACTGCCGATGGGGTTAAAAAAGTTGGAGTGGTTCGTAGTAAAAAGGGACAGGTTGAGTTTGCTTTGCAAAAACTAAAAAATATGACTTTTATTAAAGAGACTCCAGTCATCCTTCTTCAATATTCAGATAACCGGCAATGGGTGGAAGATGAGGTCATGCCGCAAATTAAAGAGATAATTAGCAAGGCGGAAATTATCTCAGTGCCGCTCTCTTTAACTTCCGGTGTCCATATGGGGCCGGGAACCTGGGCGATGGCAACGGAATAAATATTATGTCGTGGGTATCCAGTAAATGTACCCGTTCACCACCTGAAATTTGTCCAGAAATAGAATTTTTTCTCAGAGCAAAGGGGACTTTAATAACAAGCTCGGTGTAACCTTTTGTGTTGCATTGTGAGAACCAAGTGTTTACAGTTAACCCATGATTAAAAATTTTATTCACAAAGGATTGGAGAAATTTTTCACCACAGGAAGCAAGGTTGGTATTCAAGCTCGTCATGAAAAGAGAATCAAATTGATTTTGGCTCAATTAAATCAGGCCAAATCTGTCGAGGATATGAACATTCCAACTCTTGCCTTGCATCAGTTAAAAGGTAAGAGGAAAGGAATTTGGGCTGTCACTGTTCAGGCCAATTGGCGTGTTACATTTCGCTTTATCAACGGTGATGCAGAAATTGTTAATTATGAAGACTATCACTAAGGGACAAATTATGAAAATGCATAACCCGCCGCATCCCGGCGAAATATTAAAAGGTTTATGGCTCGCGCCAATGGATGTCAGCATTACTAATGCTGCAAAATCTATTGGGGTCAGTCGCAGGACATTATCAAAAATTATTAATAAAAAAGGCAATATAACCCCTGAAATGGCAGTCAGATTATCTATTGCACTTGGGTCTAGTCCGGAAAGCTGGTTGGGGCATCAAATGGCTTATGATTTATGGAAAATTGAACAAAATAGAGAAAACCTTAATGTGCATCCAATTTGGGAAACAAACGAATTGGCAGGTCATTCTGCGTAAAAGTCAAAACAAATAGAATAAACACAAAATAAGGGGGTGTCCACACACAATGCAATTCACCATGCCTCGATACCCCTGATGTTTTTTCGGTGTCATAAACATTGAGAAGCAGGAAAACTTGAATATTGCAATCATTATCCCCGTCTATAACCATGAATAGCAGGTTGGCAAAGTTATTTCTGGCTGCCTTGCCAGCAATCTGTCCGTATTCGTAGTGGATGACGGGTCAACCGATAACACCCCTGCGTTGATAGATAATATTGCAGGGATTAGCGTGTTGCGGCACCCTGTCAATCAGGGCAAGGGTGTCGCACTGCTAAGCGGTTTTGCTGCTGCTTACAGGCGGGGTTTTGACGGAGTTGTCACCATTGATGGTGACGGTCAGCACTTACCGGAAGATATTGAAATATTAATTGCCACCGCCGCTGATCATTTTCCCTGTATTGTTGTTGGTAAACGGCACGGCATGGACGGCTGCGAAAATGTACCCTGGACAAGCAGGTTTGGGCGGAAATTTTCAAATTTCTGGGTATGGGTATCGGGCGGAGATCTGCTTTCCGATTCACAGTCCGGATTCAGGCTCTACCCATTACCGGAAGTGCTTAATCTTGGGGTCATTGCCCGGCGGTACCAGTTTGAAGTTGAGGTGCTGGTGAAGGCTCGTCAGCATGACATTCCGGTTAAAGAAGCTACCGTACAGGTAGTTTATCAGCCAAGGGGTGAGCGGGTGAGCCATTTTCGTCCCTGGCTGGATTTTTTTCGCAACGCAACTACTTTTACCCGTCTGATTTTTGCCAGAATCTTTCGATTCTTTCGAGTGAAAATAAAAAGATGAAAGAAAAAAACTTCTGGTTCCGACTGCTTAACAAGAGTTCTGGTATCTGCGGCCCCTGGTTGTTTACAACGGTTGCCCGGATTATTGCCGCCGGTTTTTTTCTTTTTTCATATTGTGGACGAGGCAGAGAAAGCCGTCGTTTTTATGCTGCCCTCTATCCTGAGCGAAGCAAACCCTACCATCTCTGGTGCAGTTTTTGCCAATATCAGAATTTTACCACCATTCACTTTGATCGTTTTCTTACCGACAGGGGGCATAAGATAACCTCCACCTCCGAGGGGTTTGAAAAACTTGAAAAAGTTATCGGCAGGCAGGGCGGGGTGCTGCTAATGTCCCATCTTGGTAACTGGGAACTTGCTGCCCACCTGCTCAAAGAAAGAAAAAAAGATTTGCAGATGCTTCTTTATATGGGGATTAAGGAAAAAGAAGGGGCAGAGAGAATACAGAAAGATGAACTCCGTCGTGCCGGGGTAAAAATCATAGGCGTGGAGCATGGGGGCGGTTCACCTTTCTCTGCGGTGGAAGGAATTCGGTTTTTAAGAGAGGGCGGACTTGTCTCCATGGCCGGTGATACTGTCTGGGAAAAAGAACAACGCCGGGTTTCTGTGCCTTTTCTTGGTCACACCGTATGGCTGCCGGAAGCTCCTTATGTTTTCAGTCTTCTTTCAGGAGCACCACTCTTTGTTTTTTTTAGCTTTCGCACCGGTAGAAACAGTTATCATTTTACCCTGTCCGACCCCATTATTATCCCGCCTCATTCCCGAAATGACCGCCGGGAAGTCATCAGAAATGGAGCAATTGAATATGCCTCCCTGTTAGAGGACGCGTTGCGTGCATATCCTCTCCAGTGGTACCATTTTCAACGATTTCTTGAGCGTAAAACTAAAAACTAAAATCTAAGGATTCTTATCGAGTCTCGTTTTGACGAATTTATAGTCAGTTCTGCCCTCTGACTTCCTCCAGATGTCTTCGGATATCTGCAAAACTCTGGCAGTCCATTATTTCACTGCGGATTTGAGATGCTCCTGGCAGGCCGCTTAAAAAGCGTCCGCAGTGGTTTTTTACCCGGAACAGGGTTTTCATTTTATCTGTTTCCATGTGTTGTTCAACCAGGACAAGGTATCGTTGCATAACCTTCATCCTTCCGGTCAGGGTTTCCGGTCGGCCTGCCGGTGAAAATACCCATGGGTTTCCCAGAGCACCACGACCAACCATGACCCCGTCACATCCGGTTTCGGAAATCATTCTCCTTCCATCTGAAAAATCAAGAATATCACCGTTGCCGATAACCGGAATTTTAACCATTTCTTTTACCCTGCGGATAACCTGCCAGTCGGCTTTGCCGCCAAAGGCCTGTACCCATGTTCGGGCATGAACGGTAACTGATGCGGCGCCTGCCTGTTCCGCCATAAGGGCAAATTCCGGAGCATTTATGGTTTTGTCTGTCCAGCCGCTTCTGAATTTGACAGTTACCGGCAGGATCGTGTTTTTAACCACCTCCTTAATAATAGCCTCAGCCCTTGGCAGGTCTTTCATCAAGGCAGCTCCAGCTCCTTTTTTTATGACTTTGCGAACCGGGCAGCCCATGTTGATGTCAATTAAATCTGCCTGATCAGGGGAAATAAGGGCAGCAGCTCTGCCCATAATTTCAGGGTCGCCGCCAAAGAGCTGGATAGCGAGGGGTCTGTCTTTATTTGAACTTGCCAGTAGTGAGAGAGTATTCCTCTGTCCGTAAATCATACCGTGGCAACTGATCATCTCTGAGACGCAGAGACTTGCACCAAGCTCACGACAGAGGAGCCGGAAGGGCAGGTCGGTATAACCGGCCAGAGGTGCCAGAATAAATGGTTGATCGGCAAAACATGACGGCAGTTTGCTGGTTGTAGTGTTTGCGGAAGCAGGCATATATTTTCGCGTATGGGGAAAACAGAAACAAAAAGGCATTGCCAGGAGCTTGTCCGAGAATAGGCATTTTTTCTCAGGTCAGGTAAGCGTAGACTCCGAGGCATTTTCAAAAAAATAGCACAGCCATATAAGTGATATCGGAGTCTACGCT
>CAZEMY010000128.1:0-6760 GCA_964513405.1 uncultured Desulfobulbaceae bacterium | reverse complement strand
CATCGGAACAGAGAGAATCAAGTTATTCTCCCAATAACTGCTTCACCAACAACCGGATGCACCGGGCCCCAAGCAGACACGGATTTCTATTCTGGACATCGGTAATTTGCTTGGGATGCGGGGCGTTCGCTGTATCTTGCTGAAATAGGCAACTTTTTTCTTGGTGCAGAATTCGTGCGTCAAGGAATAATAAAATGGGGTTTTGCTACTTGCGTGGCAAACACCGTAAAAAATAAATTCTTTCCCATTGCAGTGGTACGACACTACCGCTTGGGTATTTATAAAAACCGGGAAACTTCAGATATAAAAAATTAAATTGATGATTAAAAACACTTACAAACAGGAAATACTATTATGACAAGCACCCAACAACGCGCCGAACTGCAACGCCAGATCTGGCAAATAGCCAACGATGTGCGTGGCTCGGTCGATGGCTGGGATTTCAAGCAATATGTCTTAGGCACCTTGTTTTATCGCTTTATCAGCGAAAACTTTGCCAAGTATATCAAAGGCGGAGATGACAGCATCAACTACGCCGAACTCTCCGATGATGTCATCTCCCCGGAAATCAAAGATGATGCCATTAAAACCAAAGGGTATTTCATCTATCCCAGTCAACTATTTGCCAACATTGCCGCTGGTGCCAACAGTAATGACAGCTTAAATACCGACTTAGCCAATATCTTTTCTGCCATTGAAGCATCCGCCAATGGCTATCCATCAGAAGTTGACATCAAAGGTCTGTTTGCCGACTTTGACACCACCAGTAACCGTTTAGGTAATACCGTTAAAGATAAAAACAGTCGTTTGGCTGCGGTACTTAAAGGCGTGGCGGGCTTAAACTTTGGCGAGTTTGAAAGCAACCAGATTGATCTGTTTGGCGATGCCTATGAGTTTTTAATCTCTAACTACGCCGCCAATGCAGGCAAATCCGGTGGCGAGTTTTTTACCCCGCAACGGGTCTCCAAGCTGATTGCACAGCTTGCCATGCACAAGCAAGATAAGGTCAATAAAATATATGATCCCGCTTGTGGTTCAGGCTCTCTACTCTTGCAAGCCAAAAAGCACTTTGATGCTCACATTATTGAAGACGGTTTTTTTGGCCAGGAAATCAACCACACCACCTACAACCTGGCACGGATGAACATGTTTTTGCACAATATTAATTATGATAAATTTAATATGGTGTTGGGCAACACCCTGATCGACCCCCATTTTGGCGATGACAAACCCTTTGATGCCATTGTCTCCAATCCGCCTTACTCGGTGAAATGGATAGGATCAGATGACCCCACCCTGATAAACGATGATCGCTTTGCTCCTGCCGGAGTGCTTGCCCCCAAATCTAAAGCCGACTTTGCCTTTGTGCTGCATTCATTGAGTTATTTATCCAGTAAAGGTCGGGCGGCGATCGTCTGCTTCCCCGGCATTTTTTACCGTGGTGGGGCGGAAAAGAAAAAAAAGACTTTACCACCACTTTTTTTCAAAAAAACACCTTGTTGAATGTACTACTGCATTATTCGGTGTTTGATGTGAATAATACCTTGCTGGTCATGCGTCCCTACCAGATTGCCGCCACTGAGCGGATTTTGTGGAAGGTAAAAAGTGCTTTTGAAGCAAAGAGCTGGAGTAAACCCGAAAGTGGTGGCTATATCTGGCACACCACAGGCTCCGGCAAGACCTTAACCAGTTTTAAAGCGGCGCGCTTGGCAACCGAGCTTGCGTTTATTGATAAAGTCTTTTTTGTGGTGGATCGTAAAGATCTGGATTATCAAACCATGAAAGAGTACCAGCGTTTTTCGCCCGATAGTGTCAATGGTTCTGACAGCACCAAAGGGCTTAAGCGCAACTTAAGCAAAGACGACAATAAAATTATCGTTACCACCATTCAAAAACTCAACAATTTGATGAAAACAGAAGGCAGTTTGCCGGTATATAATCAGCAAGTGGTATTTATTTTTGATGAAGCACACCGGAGCCAGTTTGGCGAGGCCCAAAAAAATCTAAAGAAGAAATTCAAACAGTTTTATCAGTTTGGTTTTACGGGTACCCCCATATTCCCGCAAAATGCCCTGGGTGCTGAAACCACCGCCAGCGTGTTTGGTCGTGAGTTGCACTCTTATGTAATCACCGATGCCATTCGTGACGAAAAGGTGCTTAAATTTAAGGTGGACTACAACGATGTACGCCCCAGGTTTAAGGAAGTCGAAACCGAGCAGGATGAGAAAAAGCTCGGTGCTGCGAAAAACAAACAGGCGTTGTTGCATCCCGACCGTATTAATGAAATTTCCCAATATATTCTGAACAATTTCAGGCAGAAAACTCACCGTCTGAAAACAGGTGGCAAGGGTTTTAATGCTATGTTTGCGGTGAGCAGTGTCGATGCGGCTAAATTGTATTATGAGGCATTTAAGAACTTACAAAATGAGGCTGACGAAAATAAGCGGCTGAGTGTTGCTACTATCTTTTCTTTTGCTGCCAATGAAGAACAAGACGCGCTTGGCGATATTTTGGATGAGAGCTTTGAAGTTGACGCCATGAACAGCAGTGCCAAAGAATTTTTAAACGCCGCCATTGACGACTATAACGGGCTGTTTAAAACCAATTTTGGTGTGGATAGCAATGGCTTTCAAAACTACTATCGTGATCTTGCCAAGCGTGTAAAATCCCAGGAAATAGACTTGCTGATTGTCGTTGGTATGTTTTTAACAGGCTTTGATGCCCCTACACTGAACACGCTATTTGTGGATAAAAATTTGTGCTATCACGGTTTGCTGCAAGCCTTCTCACGCACCAACCGTATTTTTGATGCCACCAAAACATTTGGCAACATTGTTACCTTCCGTGATTTAGAGCAAGCCACGGTGGATGCCATTACCCTGTTTGGCGACAGGAATACAAAAAATGTGGTGCTGGAGAAAAGCTACAAGGAATATATGGAAGGTTTTACCGATGTGCTCACCGGTGAAGCAAAGCGAGGGTTTGTTGAGGTGGTTACGGAGTTACAGAAACGATTCCCCGAGCCTGAGAAAATCGAAAAAGAGCAGGATAAAAAAGAGTTCGCAAAATTATTTGGTGAATATTTACGCGTTGAACATGTGCTGCAAAACTACGATGAATTTACCAGCCTTAAGGCCTTGCAAGGCGTGGATATGAGCGATGCTGAGGCAGTAGAAGTATTTCAGACTAAGCACTATTTAAGTGATGACGACATGAAAGCACTGCAAATAATCAAGATGCCTGCTGAACGCATGATTCAGGATTATCGTTCGACCTACAACGACATCCGCGATTGGTTGCGCCATGAAAAAACGACTAATGAAAAAGACAAGGAAAGCATTGATTGGGACGATGTGGTGTTTGAGGTGGATTTGCTTAAATCCCAGGAGATTAATCTTGATTACATTCTGGAATTGATTTTTGAACATAATAAAAATGTGAAAGATAAAGCAACACTCATTGAGGAAGTGCGTCGGATGATCCGTGCCAGCCTGGGCAATCGTGCCAAAGAAAGCCTGATCGTTGATTTCATTAATCAAACGGATCTTGATAAGATGGATGATAAGGCCAGCATTATTGATGCTTTTTACTTTTTTGCACAAGCGGAACAGCAGCGCGAGGCAGAAGCATTAATTAGTGCTGAAAAGCTGGATAGCGACGCTGCCAAGCGGTATATCACAACATCATTAAAGCGGAAATTTGCCAGCGATAATGGTACAGAACTTAATACCATTTTACCTAAAATGAGCCCGTTAAACCCGCAATACCTCACTAAAAAACAAAATGTTTTCCAAAAAAATTCTGCTTTTGTTGAAAAGTTTAAAGGAGTGGGTGGGCAGGTTTAAACCAGAACTACATGTAAAAATATTGTATAATGAATAGGGTTAGATTGTGTGAGCGTAGCGAACCGCAATCTGAACCGTTTGTTGGACAAGCCCGGTCTATATATGAATAGAAAATAGCTTTTTGGGAGTATGGTGCTTGATCAGGAAAAGATGGGGTAGAAGACTCTCGGTTCTTGCGTCATTGCTCTTTGACATGAATTTTGCTGATACATAAGGCTGTTAAGAAGTAGAATGTCGTTGTTCTGGGGCGTTTCCGGACATGGGTATCCTATACCGAGTCACCGGTTAAAAAAAACTGATAATGCTGGTTTGTGGTTTACATGCTCACATATCTCACCTTTTATGTCTGAGCTGAGGTATACCATGATGGTGGTTTTGGTATCATAGTCATGACAATCCTCATGACTTTCCCACAAAATGGGCAGGTATTAGGCAGGTTATCCCCGGTCTCTGTTTTCGCTTATCGGTGATCGTTCTGAGGGGGTAGGCACACTATTGACTTTAACCCGTTCGGCGAAGTTAAAGGAATGAGAGTCCCACAGAGCGAAAAGATTAGTAACTTTGCTTCAGGAAAAATGTTAGCCCAATGGAGGCTATTATGGGTAGGACAGGGCATACTGACATGAAAATGCTTAGTCACTATACTCATCCTAAGCTTGGAGCAATCCATGAAGACCTGTTTGATTTTATGCAAGACAGCACAAAAAACAAAGTGGATGACTAAATAACATTTACCATTTTTTTACCATTAGTCGCCATAAAATGCCCATAATTTGCCCATAAAACCATCCGGAGACCAGATTTCACACACAAAGGAAAAGGCAAGAATCAGCACGGAAGCACCTGTACTGACTGTCTATAATGTGGTGCGCCCGGCAGGATTCGAACCTGCGACTCTCGGCTTCGAAGGCCGATGCTCTATCCAGCTGAGCTACGAGCGCATGGGAGTGGTTTATACATTTTTTTTGTAAAGATTGCACTTGTTTTTTTGTCTGTCCGATGGTCATTTCGTTCAAGATTCTTTAATGTACATTCCTTTAGCCTGTAATTAAAAATATAAAGATATGGATGATGTTATAGTTAATGCCGGACAATTTATGGGCCTTACCGCCCGGGAGTGGTGTGTTGATAATGTCCGGGTGGAATCTGTTTGCCCGGATGGTTCTCTGCGTATTTTCCACAGACTAATTGGTACGGATAACGAAACAGTTATAGTGGTGCAACCACCGCCCGATGATAGAGAAGGACTGCTTGAGTCAAAATCAACTTGGGAAATAGGTCGCCATCTGTATCGCCGGGGGATACCGGTGCCGGAAATTTATGGCTTTGATGAAAAAAGCGGCCGGTTATTTATGGAAGATCTCGCAGATACCCGTCTTTATGACTTTATATCAGGAGTGTCTGACGAGGTTATCTTATTCACATATCAAAAGGTAATAAAAGAGCTTGTTATCATGCAGGTGCAGGGCGTGCAGGGGATGGCAGAAAACAGGTGCGTAAATATTCCTGACTATGATATTACTCTCATGCTGGAGAAAGAGTCCGGTTATTTTCTCAAGGCTCTTTGTCAGGATTTGCTTGGAATTAGCTGGAGCAGGCAACAGGTTGACAGAGAATTGCGACTGCTTGCTGAGCGGGCTTATAAAGCTCCGGGTGAGTTTTTTCTTCATCGTGATTTTCAGAGCCGCAATATCATGATAAAAGATGATAAAATTAGAATTATTGATTTTCAGGGAGGGCTGATCGGCCCCCTTGGCTATGATCTTGCTTCTCTGCTTACTGATCCATATGTGCAGCTTCCCCATGATTTGCAGGGGCAATTGCTTGATTTTTATCTTCAGGAACTGCAAACCCATATAACCTATGATGCCGACCAGTTCCGTTATGAATTTGTGATGCTTTCTTTGCAGAGGAACCTGCAAATACTTGGTGCTTTTGCTTTTTTAAGCAGCAAACGCAAAAAGACTTTTTTTGCTCAATTTATCAAGCCGGCTCTTCACTCACTTAACGCATTGCTTGCCAAACCTGAGTGTGCTGATTATGTTGATCTCCGCAAGCTGGCTGTGTCGTGTCTGTCTCGTCTTGGGGCAACAAATTAAGATTTCTTTGTTTTTTTAAGTAGCGGTGTATATACAATGACAGTTTTATCCTCCACCATGGTTGCCATTATTGGTCGTCCCAATGTTGGTAAATCAACCTTGTTCAATAGAATTACCCGACGGCGGGATGCCATTGTCGATCCCACTCCAGGGGTGACCAGAGATCGGCACTATGCACGGGTTCGCTTTGAAGATCATGTGTTCACCCTTGTTGATACCGGTGGAATTGATGATGATAATGATATAATGACCGTTCATATCAAAACCCAGGCATTACGGGCCATTGAAGAGGCGGATATTATCCTCTTTCTTATGGATGGCAGGCAGGGCTTGACTCCCGATGATAAGGAAATAGCTGATATGTTACGCCGATCAGAAAAAAAGATTTTTTTTCTGGTCAACAAGATTGATGCACCGGATCTGGAGATAGATTTGCTTTCCTCTTTTTACGAACTTGGGGTGGATACGCTATGGCCATTGTCTGCCGACCATGGTTATGGGTTTAGAACTTTGATGGAGGGGTTGGTCTCTGATCTTGAGCAGGTCGATGCCGGTGCTGAAAAACTTCCTGAAGGAACCATGAGACTGGCTTTTTTGGGTCGTCCCAATGTGGGCAAATCTTCTATGATTAATGCGATTATGGGTCAGGAGAGGATGGTTGTTTCCGATATTGCCGGCACAACGAGAGACTCTGTGGATACCCTTCTTAGCCGGGATCAATATAATTATTTGCTCATTGATACTGCCGGCATCAGGCGAAGGGGAAAAACCACTGAAAAATTAGAAAAATTCTCGATTATAAAGGCTCTTAAATCA
>CAZEMY010000127.1:0-6775 GCA_964513405.1 uncultured Desulfobulbaceae bacterium | reverse complement strand
TTGAATATCGAATGTCGAACAAGGAATTTCGAATGATGAAGTAAAAAACTTCTATATTCAATATTCGACATTCGACATTCGATATTCGATGTTCGTTTATATTTTTTCTGCCCGCAGGGCATTATGTTCAGGTAAAATATGGGTTCTATGAGTATGACCGGTTTTGGCCGGGCAATGATTACAGCGGCAGGAGGTAAAACCTGGTTAGTTGAAATTAAGACTGTTAATCACCGTTTTCTCGACCAGCGGGTTGTTTTGCCGGCGAGCCATGCTGGTCTTGATGACAGAGTCAGGAAGTTGGTTTCTTCCCGTATAAGTCGGGGCAGGGTTGAAACAACTATCCGGTTGGGGAAGGACGGGGAGGCTGGAGTCAGGTTGGAGGTGGACATGGGTTTGGCCCGCCAGTATCACGGCTGCTTGCAAACTTTGAACCGGGAATTAGCTTTGGAGCAGGGGGTAAGTCTCTCTGATATGCTGAGCAGAGGCGGGATGATTCGTGAAGCCGAGGAACTGCCTGATCTTGATGGGGACTGGCAGGTACTTGCCGGGGCTGTGAGCGAGGCCCTTGACGATTGTGATCGGATGCGGGCATATGAGGGTGCGAGTCTTGATAAAGATTTTACTGTAAGGCTGGCTGCATTCAAAAAACTTGTTAAAGCGATTGAAGATGACATCCCCGCAGTTCTGGAAAACCGTGAGAATGAACTTAAAGAGAGGATTGAAAAACTGCTCGGCGGCTTTGACCTTGATCCTTCCCGGTTAGCTCAGGAATGTGCAGTTATGGCGGATAAAGCTGATGTGACAGAAGAGTTGGTTCGTTTGTATGGTCATATAGATCAGTTTAGTCATTTTCTTGCCCTTGATGAGCCGGTTGGCAGGCGACTTGACTTTCTCCTTCAGGAATTTCTTCGGGAGGTTAATACCCTTTCCTCAAAAATAAGTAATGCGGACATTGCTCATATCGGTGTGGAAATGAAGAATGAAGTTGAGAAGTTGCGGGAGCAGATACAGAATATAGAGTGATTTTAATGTACATTCCTAAGGGATATTTTTATGGATAGCAGGCTTGTAAATGTTGGTTTTGGTAATGGGGTGAAAATAAATCGTATTCTGACGGTTGTTAATCCCGGTTCTTCCCCGATTCGTAAGCTGAAGGAAACTGCCCGTCAGGAGCATAAATTGATTGATGTTACCGAGGGGCGGAGAACCAGGGCAATTGTGGTTCTTGATTCCGGGCATCTGGTTCTCTCTTCAGTGCAGCCGGAAACTATTGCCCAGAGACTTGCCCAATTGGAGGAGGAGTCCCGCCATCCTGCGGCTTCTTTTATTGGTGTTGAAGCTGGGGGTGATGAGTGAATAAAGGTATGCTGATTGTCTTGTCTGCCCCGTCCGGGTGCGGTAAAACGACCATGCTTAAAATGGTTATGGCCAGGCTCTCAGGTCTGGTTTTTTCCGTTTCCCACACGACCCGCAAACCCCGTGCCGGGGAAAAGAATGGATATGATTATTTTTTTGTTAATCAGCAGGAGTTTGAAAAACTGCGGGACGCATCTCCGTCCGGTTTTCTTGAGTGGGCAGAAGTCTATGGCAATCTTTACGGCACCGGCAGGGTAAGCGTGCAACAACAGCGGCAAGCCGGTCTTGATGTTATTCTTGATATTGATGTTCAGGGGGCGGCTCAGGTCTGTGCAGCTGCCGATCCTGTAACGGTTTTTATTGCTCCGCCGTCTCTTGCAGAACTGGGTAGTCGTCTTAGGGGGCGCGGCACTGAGGATGAAAGCACCATTGCCAGGCGGCTTGAGAGTGGTCGGCGGGAAATGGCAGTTGCCGGATTTTATGATTATATGATTGTCAACGATAACCTTGATGCGGCGGTGGACAGCCTGATCAGTGTTCTTGTAGCTGAGAGGTTAAGGCGGCGGCGTGATATGCCCATGGAAACAGCGGTTGAGTCATTATGAATCATAAAAAAAAGAGGGTAGCAAGAGAGAATAAACATAATAAAGCAGTTGCAGGAGTCGGAGAGGCTGGCACATCTGATGATCTGCTCTGGGGAATAAACCCTGTTCTGGAGGGATTAAAGAGCAGGAGCCTGTCTGAAGTCTGTGTTCAGCAGGGTAAGGGAGGCTCCCGGATTCAGGAAATTGTAGACCTTGCCCGCGGGCAGGGGGTCAAACTCCGTTTTGTCCCATCTAACCGTCTGGGAGTAGCTGAGAGTTGTCGCCACCAGGGGGTGGTTGCTCGTCGGGCGGAAACAGTTTTTCTTTCTTTTGAGGATTTACTGGCAGATCTTGCCGCTTGCAGGCAGGGGGATTATCGACTCCTGGTTCTTGACTCTATACAAGATCCGCGTAATCTTGGTTCCATTTTAAGAACTGCACTTGCAGCCGGGTTTGGTCATGTAATTATCACCAGTGAAAGGAGTGCCCCCGTATCCGGAACTGTGGCTCGGACTTCAGCCGGTGCCTTGGCTCATCTCAAACTTTGCCAGGTAGTAAACCTTGCCAGAAGTCTGCATGAATTGAAAGAGCAGGGATTCTGGATATACGGAGCTGTGACCTCAGCGGGAGCAGAGTCTTTTTACAAGAATGATTATTCAGGCAACATAGCCCTGGTAATAGGCAGTGAAGGTAAAGGGATCAGGCCGCTTATTATAAAATCATGCGACCACCTTATCACTATTCCCATGGAAGCAGGGTTCGACTCTCTAAATGTCTCGGTTGCTGCCGGGATTATCATGTTTGAAATTGCCCGTTCCCGCAATCTCAGGGCGGTTGCAAGCGAGAACTAAGCAAATAAATATCGCTGCCCTCATCCTTATCTCCGTCAATCCTTGCTGTTTATGTCAATAAATTCCCTGATATATTTTTCACTTAACAAAAAACCCGATAACCTTTCCTCTCCGATCTGGAGGGTTGGTATCATCTTTATTCCGTCTTTAAGAGTTGTTCTGGGATGACGCATGATATCTATTTTTTTTATCTCAAGATCATCTCTTTCCTGTTGTATTTTATTCAGCACCCGGCTGACCATTATACAGCGGGGTCATATTGATGATTTGTAAAAAGTAAGGAGCAGTTTTTCTGAAGACATGTTTTGTTCTCCTGTTTGGATTTTTTTAGCATTCTCTAACTGTAACATTAAAAACCAACATATATAGGATGTATAACTGATTATCAATATGGTTGCCATAAACAAAAATAAAGCAGTTAAAATTTGCAGGGCACCGTGGATTCTTACCATGACCGGGAACCCTCTTGAAAATGGGGCGGTTGCGGTCTTATCCGGAAAGATTATTGCCGTTGCCGGATTTGCAGAGTTGCGAAAACAGTACCCCGATGGAGTCATCAGCGATTATGAAGGGTGTGCTATCATGCCGGGTCTGATAAACGGACATATTCATCTTGAGCTTTCCCATCTCGCCCACCTTGGTAAAGAAAAAGACTCCGGCGGGTTCACCGTATGGCTGAGCAGGATGCTGGCTGAGCGGGAAGCTCTTGGAGCAGTTGGTTCTCTTGTTGAGGAGGCTGCCGGCAAAGAGCTTTTCCGCCAGTTCAAAAGTGGGGTGGTTGCCCTTGCTGATATAGGTAATACCGGTATCACCACCAAAATTATGGGGAGCTTTCCCGGTTTGGTACTGCCGTTTCTTGAATACCTTGGCTTGTCGCGTTCATCGCTTGGGGCAGCAGCAAAAAAACTTGCCAGGAAAGACAACTCTGTTTGCTGCACTGCCCATGCTCCATATTCTACCCATCCTGAATTGATTAAACTCCTTAAAAAACGGGCTTATCGTCTAAGTCATATATTTCCCATCCATACCGCAGAGCCGGTTGGTGAAAACTCCATGATCAGCGAGGGCAGCGGAGAGCTTGTCGATTTTTTGACAAAACGAGGTTATTATGACTCTGACTTTCTTCGGGTAGGAATTGACATTAAAGGCTCTGTGGATTATCTACATGCACTCGATGTCCTGGGGACGAGTACCCTGTGTGTTCATGGTGTTCATGTGAATGACAGGGATATTGACCTTATTCAACAGAGCGGGGCAGGAGTATGTCTCTGTCCTGGTTCCAATCAGTTTCTTCAGGTGGGTGAAGCACCGCTGGAAAAATACCTTGCCCGAGGGGTTTTACCGGCAATTGGTACAGACTCGGCTGCCTCAAATCCGGAGTTGTCTATCTGGCGGGAAATGAGGATGCTTCTGGCCTCGCACCCCCGGGTTGACCCTTTGGATATTGTTAAGATGGCTACCATCGGAGGGGCACGGGCATTGGCAGTTGATGATCTTTATGGCTCCCTGGAGGCGGGGAAGTCTGCCATGATGCTTGCGGTTCCTGTGGCAACCGGGGTTGAGAACATCGAAGAACTTTATGCGGCAATTGTTGGTCAGGATAGCAAAGTTAACCCGGAGTGGATAGGAGCAACATGGTCCGTATAGGAATGGTCAACTATATCAACATGGCTCCTATTTATGAAATATGGAAGGAGAAGAACATAGAGGCTGGCTGGCAGATTATTGAGGCTGAGCCGGCAAGGCTTAACAGGATGCTGGCGGCCGGGGAACTTGACTTGGGTTTTGTTTCCTCCTGTGAGTATGCTGCCCGTCCCGATTTGTATCAAATTTTTGCGGACCTTTCCATTTCTGCCACCGGGCCGGTGGGTAGTGTGTTTTTGTTTTCTGAACTTCCCCCGGCAGAGCTTGACGGAAAACCCGTATTATTGACAGGGCAGTCTGAGACCTCGGCATGTCTGCTTAAGATAATCCTGGAAGAGTTTTACGGAGTCAGTCCTGATTATTATCGTGGCCCGGTGTTTGGAGACCGCCGGATGGATGAGGAACCAGCTGCCATTCTTGCCATAGGGGATGAGGCATTAAGACTTCGCCTTGAAGATCGGTTCCCTGTTAGCTTGGATTTGGGCGAACTCTGGCACGAGAAGACAAACCTTCCTTTTGTTTTTGCAGTTTGTGCGGTCAGGGAAGATTTTCTTGTTCATAACCGACAGGAGGCTAGGCTAATTCATCAAACCCTGCTTGTTTGCAGGGCAGCCGGCCTTGCCCGCTTAAGTGAGATTTGCAGGAGAGTCGCCCGGCGTATTCCCATGGACAGTGAGGCATGTTCAGATTACCTGCACGGGATGGAGTATGATTTGCAGTTTGTCAAACAACAGGCCCTGAGCCGGTTTTTTTCACTCCTGATCGCCAGAGGTGATGCAAACAAAAGGGCTTTGCCTCTGAAGATTTTTTCTTAGGAAGGGTCACAGCTTAGAGGTGGGCGACCCCGGTCTCCTGAAACCTGAAACCTGAAACCTGAAACCTGAAAAATATGTCCACTGAAGACCAGAAACCTCTTGATGAGGCAGCAGAAAAGAAGAAATTTGTTCGAGACAAGTTTGCCGCAATCAGCGGCAGGTATGACCTCCTTAACTCTCTTTTGTCCATGCAGATTGATCGTTACTGGCGCTGGAGAACTGTCCGGCTGCTTAAAGAATTTCCGGCAGGCCCTGTTCTTGATCTCTGTGCGGGAACGCTGCCACTCTCTCTGGAGTTGGCAAGGCAGGCAAAAGAGAGGCGGGTCTTGTCGGTTGACTTCTGTGAAGATATGCTTAAAAGCGGGGTTAAAAAATTTCCGGATGATGAACGAAGAAAGCGTATTTTTCCGCTCTGTGGAGACGGGGAGGAAATTCCGGCTCCGTCGGATACATTTCATGGTTGCACTGTGGCATTTGGGGTTCGGAATCTGGGGAGTGTGGAGAAGGGACTTAAGGAGATGCACCGTGTCCTTCGTTCGGGCGGTAAATTGTTGATTCTTGAGTTTTCCCGGCCCACCAACCCATTGATTAAGCCGATATATTCCATTTATCTGAACAAGATACTACCGCTTGTCGCCGGTAGAATATCCGGTGACAAGGAAGCCTATGAATATCTTGCATCTTCCATAGCCGCATTTTATGAGCCGGAGGAGTTGCTGGCCATGATGCGGGATGCCGGATTTTTTCCGGTGGCGAGAAAGCCACTCTCTTTCGGGATTGTTTCCATGTATATTGGGATTAAATAAGTGATATTAATGATTATGCGGGTGTGCAGCAACTATGAAAAATAAAAAAATCATTCTTGCCGTTACCGGAGCATCAGCAATGCTCTATGTTCCGCAACTACTTGATCTGCTTGACGGGGAAGAGATAACTGTCCATGGGATTGTCTCGGAATGTGGCAGGCAGGTGATGAGCCTTGAACTTGGCGTGGCACCGGAAGAGCTGGGCGGAGTCAGCAGGTGGTTTTCTATCAATGACTTTACAGCACCGCCTGCCTCAGGGTCAAGCAGGTATGATGGTATGGTGGTGCTTCCCTGCACCACCGGAACCCTTGGAGCCATGGCCGCCGGTTATTGCGGAAACCTTATCCACCGGGCAGCCGATGTGACTCTTAAAGAAAAACGGCCTCTTTTGCTTGCGGTGCGGGAAACTCCGCTTAGTCGTATTCATCTTGAAAATATGTTGAGGATTCAGGAGGCAGGAGCCATAATCTGCCCTCCTATGCCGTCCTTTTACCTGCGTCCCCGGAACATGGATGAGATGGCTCGTCATTTTGCCGCTCGAATATGTGATCTGCTTGGGATTGTCGTTGATGTTCCCCGATGGGGTTATCAGAAGACAGAAGGCAGAGGACAGAAGTCAGAATAGTTAGCAGCCTGCGGCTGGTAAGAAAAATAAACAGATCATACAAAACAGGTAAGAGGGGACTCCGAATGCGAAGCACTAACCAATCTGTCCTCTG
>CAZEMY010000126.1:0-6872 GCA_964513405.1 uncultured Desulfobulbaceae bacterium | reverse complement strand
CACCGCATCGGTGGTGACCTTCATGGCCATATCAGTGGCAAAAACCTTACTCATCGCAGATGCCCTGCTCATTTTTTTGGGACCTGAATCAATATAACGGGCCACAGCATACACCAAAGCTCTCGCAGCCTCAAGGGAAGTGGCCATATCGGCAAGAATATGTTGAACAGCCTGAAAGGCAATAACCGGCTTGCCAAACTGAACCCGTTGCCTGGCATAGGTCACAGACTCATCAAGTGCCGCCTGTGCCAGCCCTACTCCAAGGGCTCCGATTCCCGGTCTGGATATATCAAGGGTTTTCATAACCGTGATAAACCCGGTTCCTTTGCGTCCGACCAGCCTATCTTTGGGAATACGGCAATCCTTCATGATAAGCTCACGGGTAGCCGAAGAACGAATCCCCATTTTATTTTCTTTTTTCCCGTACGAGAACCCAGGATCACCATCCTCAACAATAAAGATGGAAGCACCACGAGCCCCCTTGTCAGGGGCAGTCAGAGCGATAATTGTGTACAGTTGAACTTCACCGCCATTGGTTATCCACTGTTTGGTTCCGTTAAGCACCCACTCATCGCCATCAAGCACTGCTGTCGTTTTAATTCCGGAAGCATCACTGCCGGCATTTGCCTCGGTCAGCCCAAACGCAGCCCATTTTTCACCGCTGGCAATGGCCGGCAGGTATTTTTTCTTCTGCTCTTCGCTGCCGGCAATCATAACCGGAAAAACACCAAGGGCACTGGCTGCATAACTCGTTGCTATACCAACACATCCCTTGGCAAGCTCTTCAAGGACAAGAAGTGTATCAAAACAACCGCCACCAAGACCGCCATATTCCTCAGGAATAAAAATGGAAAACAGATCCGCTTTCCCCATCTCCTCTAAGATATCAACGGCAAACTGATTTTTTTCATCAAGTTCAGCCCGGACGGGAATAATCTTCTCGTTAGTCAATTCCCGGGCAGTCTCGACAATCATCTTCTGTTCTTCTGATAAAAAATAATCCAACCGCTTTCTCCTTTTCTTCTGATTTCTGTCCTCTGGCTTCTGTCTTCTGTCCTCTGATATCACCAGTCCATAAGCAGGGCACCCCAAGTAAAACCGCCCCCAAAAGAGCAGAATAATACCTTGTCACCATGGTTAAGTCGTCCAGCCCGATTTACCTCATCAAGGGCTATGGGAATAGATGCCGCAGAAGTATTACCATAGCGGTCAACATTTATAAAAGCCTTATCCCAGGGAATAGATAACCTATCAAGTAATTTATTAAGAATACGGACATTGGCCTGATGGGGAACAATCAGAGACAGATCATCAACAGAAACGCCTTCGCCTGATAGAAGCTCAGCCACTGCTTCTTCCATGGAACGAACCGCAAACTTAAAGACATCACGACCCGACATCTGTACATAGCATCCCTTCCGGTTCTCCTGAACAATTTCCGGATTCCGACTTTCAGGGCTATCCATATAAAGCAGGTTCCAGAGCCGTCCATCGGAATAAAGCCGTGATGCCTGTACACCTCTATCCTCTTTCCCGCTCAGGACAACCGCACCTGCCCCATCTCCAAAGAGAATGCAGGTGTTACGATCTGTCCAGTCAATATGGGCAGACAGGGTTTCCGAACCGATGAGAAGAATTTTCATATCCGGTCGGCGGGCTATATAGCTGTCAGCAAGATCAAGACCGTAAAGAAACCCTGAACAGGCAGCATTAAGATCATAGGCAAAAGCATTATCTGCCCCTATTTCAGCCTGAACAAAACAGGCACAGGAAGGCATCTTCATATGCGGCGTCATGGTCGCAACCACAATCATATCAATTTCAGTGGCCTCAAGACCAGCCATGGCAAGAGCCTGTCTTGCGGCTCTACTGGCAAGATGGAAGTTTTCGTCTCCCCTGCCGGCTATCCGCCTGGTTTTAATCCCGGTTCGACTGGTAATCCATTCATCCGAAGTGTCGACCATATGTTCAAGGTCATGATTGGTAAGAATCCGCTCAGGCAGACAGGAACCGGTTCCAATAACAGCAGCTTTTTTAATCATGGAAAATTCATTGGTGCTCATAATCAGTCAAGGCCTTGATTATACCATCATTAACCTTGTGTTGAACCATATCTGCCGCAACCAGAATACCGTTCTGAATAGCCATGGCACAGGAAGTCCCATGACAGATAATAGCAGTTCCATTTATACCGAGAAGAGGTGCCCCGCCATACTCAGCGTAATCGACCCGCTGGCGAAAACGGGCAAAGGCATTGCGAACAAAAAGATACCCTATTTTAGCCCGCCAGGATTTCATTATTTCCGTTTTAAGCATCTGCGTAGCCGCATCAGCCAAGCCCTCACTTACTTTAAGAGCAACATTCCCAACAAATCCATCACAGATGATAACATCTACATCACCCTTGTAGACATCACGCCCCTCAACATTACCAATAAAATTCAAAGGACTGGTTAGTAAAAGTTCGTGGGTTTCCTTGACTAGGATATTACCTTTGGCAGCCTCTTCGCCAATGCTGAGTAAACCTACCCGTGGTCGTTCTATATTATTGAGGAGATGGGAACAGTAAGATGCCATGAAAGCAAACTGAAGAAGGTGCTGAGGGCGGCAGTCAACATTTGCCCCGACATCCATAAGCATAACAGGTTTTTTTACAGTCGGGAAAAAACTGCCAATCCCTGGTCTGGAGATCCCTTTCAGGCGGCCAAGAGAACGAATGGCGGCAGCCATGGTCGCCCCCGAGTTACCCGCCGAGACAACTCCATCGGCTTTTCCCTCACGGACAAGAGAAAAGCCCACCATAATTGTGGAATCCTTTTTTTTACGAACAGCCTCAACAGGAGACTCATCCATACCAATAACCTGCGGAGCATGTTCTATGGAGAGCCTATCTCTGATGTTTCCAGTCAACCCCGGGATTGACCGCAGGTGTTCCTCCAACATTTCCCTAGGGCCAAGAAGAATGACCTCAAGTTCCTGTCGCTTAGCAAGGGCACCCACAGCACCCTTAACCGGAAATTCAGAGCCAAGCTCCCCGCCCATGGTATCAACAGCTATTCGCATAAAACCAGCTTCAGCTCAGTTCATCCTCAATATTAACCACACTTCGCCCCTTATAAGTGCCACAGGCTCCGCATAAAACATGGGGCATTTTGGGTTCACCACACTCACACCTGCCGACACTGGGGCCGGTTAAAAAATCATGGGAACGCCGTTTTCTGGTTCGTGAACGGGAATGTCTTCTTTTTGGTACTGCCATTGGTTTTCCTCCATTTTTCCCCGGACTATGCCGGTGATATTCATCTGTAACTATTCGACATTTTCACTTTAACTTATTTTTTTAATTTCGCAAGAATGGAAAAAGGATTATTTTCCACATCTTCCAAGCAGCTGCAATCATCCCGGTTCAAGTTGACCCCGCAAGCGAAACATATACCCCGGCAACCCGAATCACACAGATACTTGACCGGCAAATTGTAATCAAGATGCCCGACAGCAATTTCTTCAAGGTCAATAACAGGCTCAGAGAGTTCAATAACATCAAGATCAACAACAGGCAGTTCAATATCCCTGAGCTGCAAACATTCATTATCCTCAACTACAAAAGACAGCGAGACTTCTGACTGCACCTGAAAAGGGAATGTACAGAGACAACGATCACAACTTAGCAGAAGTGACGCTGTGACCTCCCCATTGAGAATGATGCCGCCCCCATTTTTTTTCGCCAGCGTACAACTAAAACCAACAGGTCCCTGCAACTGAAACTCTCTGCCGGCAACAGGCACGGTGACATCAACCAACCTGTACCGGACACCAGCGGATGATATATCCGAAAAAAGTACTTTCATAAGTCCTCCACACAGCAACAATTCCCGGACAGCCACAAAACAGATAGATAAAAAAAACGACTACTATACACTATTTTCTCTTTTCCGCCATTACTAAATCAAACAAAAAACATATCAGAAGCCAGAAGACAGAATAGTCAGATGCTTCGCCTTTGGTGAATGGCTAAAAGAAAAGGCAGTGAAGTATAGTTTAAACCAGCCTTTGGCTGCTAACTCTTCTGGCTTCTGGCTTCTGGCTTCTGTATCCTGTTATCAGTCCCCAACCTGACCAAAGGCAAATCGTGAGATCAGCGACTCCAGGTCAATGGATGATTCAGTGTCCATAATCGTGTCTCCGGGAGCATAAAATTCCGTATCCCCGCCGGGGATAATCTGGATAAATTTATCACCAATTAGTCCCTGCGACCTGACAGAAGCAATGGAGTCAACAGCAAGTTTGACATCGTTATTAATCTGGAAGGCAGCCCTAGCGAGATCATATTCATTCAAACTTATATCGCGAACAGTTCCAATAACTACTCCGGCAATCTGGATTTCAGAACCTGATTTAACCCCGGAAATGTTATCAAACTCAGCATAAACAATATAAGAACGACTCTTGGTCAACCAGGGGACTTCTCCCAACTGCAGAGCCAGCCAGGCAAAGCTAAGGAAACCAATAATAAGAAAGAGGCCGACAAAAAACTCAAGCCGTACGGTTTTCATGATGGACAAGACTCCTTTTGGGTGCTGGTATTTACATCACCCATGGTCATTTGTACAAACTCCCGAATATACGGCTTCTCTGAAAAGACGATGTCATCTGTCGTGTCAAAGACATCAACCTCTCCTTTGTTAAGAAGAATAATCTGATCGGCAAGTTCAAAAACAGCAGGGATATCATGACTGACAATAACCGCTGTATATCCAGATTTCGCCTGCATGTCAGCAAAGAGATGATAGATCTCTTTTGTCATTACCGGATCAAGCCCGGTGGTCGGCTCATCAAACAAAATTATTTGCGGATCAAGCTGCAGAGCACGGGCAAGCCCCACCCTTTTTTTCATCCCCCCGCTCAACTGGGCTGGATACTTGTCTTCAGTTCCTTTAAGCTCCAACTGCTCAAGAGTTTTAGAAACCATATTCCTGATGTCATCTTCTTTTAACTTTGTCCTCTCCCGCAACGGCAAAGCAACATTTTCAAAAACAGTCATTGAATCAAACAAAGCTGATCCCTGAAAAAGCACACCAAACCTGGTTCGCAAACTACGCAGACCACCCCTGCCAAGTGAGTGAACATCCACTCCGCCCACCAACACCGTGCCGCTGTCTGGATATAAAAGTCCCAAGATAAGTTTAAGGGTAACGCTTTTCCCCTGCCCGGAACCACCGGCAATCACCGTTGTTTTACCTTTGGCAATGGAAAAGCTGATATTATCAAGAACGATATTTTTATGGGTTCTCTCGCCAAACGATTTCGTTACATTGACAAATTCAATGGCCGCCTCTGGATCCAAACAATCTTTTCTTTTATTTTTAAGATCGGACATAACTGTAACTGTTCACGGGTCAAGAAACTTAATTTAGCAAACCACCGAAGTTGTAACTAAAGGAGAACGGCAGTCAAAAGATAGTTAAAAATTAAAATTGCAACTGAAGAAAAAACAACTGCCTGGGTGGTCACCCTGCTCACGCTTTCAGCACCAAAACCTGCTCCGCGAATCTGGTGGACAAGATAACCTCTGCCTGCACATATCCAGACGATAAGCAGGGCAAAGACAAAAGATTTAATCATACCAAGCTGCAACTCATGGTTGGTTACCCCCTGCATCATACCCTGAATATAAGATCCGGAGCTTACCCCCATTAAACTGACCCCGGCAAGATAACCTCCAAACAAAGCGACCACATTAAAAAAAGCACTCAAAAGAGGGACAGAAATCAAAACCGCCAGCACCTTGGGAGAAATCAAGTACCTGAAAGGATCAACAGCCATACACTCTAAGGCATCTATCTGCTCTGAAATACGCATAATACCAATTTCGGCACACATCGCAGACCCGACCCTGGCAGTAACCATTAGTGCAGTCAGAA
Source organism: uncultured Desulfobulbaceae bacterium (assembly GCA_964513405.1). Lineage (GTDB taxonomy): Bacteria > Desulfobacterota > Desulfobulbia > Desulfobulbales > Desulfobulbaceae > DRLX01. The sequence continues at coordinate 951 of CAZEMY010000126.1, read as the reverse complement.
TAGGGCCAAGCTCCATGACAATTGTCATGGCCACTGCTGTACCAAGCATCCCTTCAGCACCAAAATTATGAAGGGAGTAATATCCCTGCAACCCCAGAACCATACCGGAAGCCAAAGCAGTAAAAAAAATAATCCCCAGAGAACCAGCACCGATAAAACGGAGCTGGCGAACAACTTCCTGCAAACGAAATGGCCCTTTAAACAGGCCGGCCAGCGAGGAAAATAAAAACAGACCCATTCTCCCCAAGTCAATAATAATGTAGAGACCAATGTCGCCAAGGGCAACAACAGGTCTAATGAAGGGACTCGTATGGTGTGTGTGTTTTGTAATCAATGTTTTGTAATCAATGTCTTGGAATCAATTAAAATTTAACAGTCCAGGAAGAATAAGTTAAATTCAGCCAACATCAGGGATGCACATTAAATAGCTTGAACATATAACTCACAGGAAGCGGGATAAAGGTCAAGTTAGATGTTCAGGTTATTTAATGTACATCCCCCTGGCAGGATGGGCCGTAAACACTTCCGGAAACTCTAAACAAGCCCCCAGAGGATTTTCTGAAAAATAAAGAATAACCGTCTGGAGATAATCATAACTTCGGGGTTCCATGCCAACAAATTCAAGGGCAACACCATTCTGAGTTACCCTGACAACCTTGCCGCCATACTTAAAAAGAAGAGACAGGTGCTGCCCATGTCCATACAGAAGCAGCTCTATCATATCCCCGACCTGTGCATCGTATTCTCCATGCAGAAACATGCCGCATAAACTCAAATCCACGACCATACCCTCAAAAGATACTCCTGCGAGGTTAAGCAGCGTTGCTGAACGGGGAGCAGGTACCCGGTGAAAACGACGCCGATTGGAGTTATCTGTTTTGCCTGTTTCCATTACACTTCCCCCGGTGTTTACGAATGGGCAGTTTCAAAACCATACTAAGATACAGTGTA
>CAZEMY010000125.1:0-7010 GCA_964513405.1 uncultured Desulfobulbaceae bacterium | reverse complement strand
TGAAATATCTTAAAAAGAGTGATGCCGATAAAATAGAAGCTGCCAAAGCTGCCGGGGTCCGGCAGTTAGAGCGATATGCCCGCAGTTCACGGTTTGCCGGCAAGGATAAATTAAAGAAGGCGGTGGTTATTTTCAGTGGCAAGGATGATTATGATATTGTGGAGTTGTGAGTTGGCTCTTGTCGTGAATTAATTCATGGGGATGAATTGTATTAGTTATCTTGGTTAAGCCCCAGTCCAACCCAGCAGTTCAGCCCCCCCGAATAACAATTATTGATTTATGCCACTGCATTGACAACAATCAAGTATTACCTAAAGTAAGGAAGGGTGCCAACCATAACAAGAGGTAAGTCATGTTAAGCTCAACCATCACAACCAAAGGTCAGGTCACTATTCCCAAAGATATAAGAAACATCTTAAATGTCGGCAAAGGAGATAGGGTTAAATTTTTAGTAGACCCCAAAGGGGTAGTTACAATATTACCTGTGATCACCGATATTACAGCATTAAAGGGCTTAGTCCCCAAACTCCAAGAATATGTATCATTAAATGACATGAAAAATGCCATCAGAGACCACGGTGGCAGATATTGATTGGAATAGACACAAATGTACTCGTTCGCTACATCACGCAAGATGACGAATTACAATCCAATATTGCCACAGAATTCATCGAAAATTATTGCTCAAATGGTAATAAAATTTTCGTTAACCATTTGGTCATCTGTGAACTGGTTTTGGTCTTGAAAAAATGCTACAAATTGTCAAAACCTAAAACCATTAATATCATTCAGCACATTCTTCAAGTTTCACAATTCAGCATCGAGAATTCCCAAATAATATGGCAGGCATTAACAGATTATAAAAAAGGGTCAGCTGATTTTGCAGACTATGTAGTTGGGCGAACCAATATATTTAACAATTGCGACGAAACAATCACTTTTGATAAAAAAGCTGGTAAATCAATGGGTTCCTCGCTGTTATTCACGAATTCCAACTAAAAAAAGTTCTTTTTAAATTCAAGTGGGTAAAGAAAATTCATACGGTTATCAGGGGCATATATTTATATTGGCAACCAAGACCAAGACATTATTTTGGACTGGAGTGGACAAAACTTATTGGCTGCTCTGATAAATATACTATATTTGCCCCCATTCGTTCTATTGGCGGAAGTTCATGGCTGGCTATGAGAATTGTCATCTCGGTGCTTGAATTCAAATATTTCAACTCATCTGCAACTCTATGTTGCCAGTCTTTGTCAAGAAAAGCGAAAGGTTCATCTAAGAAAAGCAATTCCGGGTCGCCTGCAAGTGCCATTGCCAGGCAAAGGCGGCGGCACATGCCACCGCTCATTTCTGCCGGTTTTTTATGGGCTGCATTGGCAAGCCCTAACTTTTCCAGCCAGAACATTCCTTTTTTAGAGTAATCACCTGTAACCATGCTGCCCGAAAGGACGAAGTTGATATTTTTGATGGCAGAACGCCAGGGAATCAGGTTTGAATTTTGAAAGGAGTACCCGATTCTCTTACTCCCCAGCCATTGCCTTCCCGTATCTGGTAATGTCAGCCCTGCACATATATCGAGGATAGTGGTTTTACCGATTCCCGATGGCCCGGAAAGACAAACCATTTCACCCTTTTTCAGGTATAAATTCACATCAGCCAGTATTTTTTTGTCAGCGAATTTTTTAGATATATTAGAGAGTTTAAGCATGTTCACCTTTTCCCTGCTCGGCAATTTCCCTTAAAGGGCGGACCATAAACCATTCAATACTCACCCCTATGCCGATCAGTACCAGTGCCCAGGAGAAAAGAGCAGGCATGTCAAGCATTCGGTATGACCAGTATATCTGGGCTCCTATTCCCCTCGATGAACCCAAAAACTCGGCAACGGCGGCAACCTTCCAGCAGGAGCCAATAGCAAAGGAAAACCCGCCCAGAAAGAAAGGGAAAATCCCAGGCAGGATAATATCTTTTAATATCCTGTAGTTGCCCACTTGGTAGAGGTTTGCCATCTTGAACAGCCGTTTAGGAAGGGCTGCGGTGCTGTAGGCAATGTTTGCAAACAGGGGCGGGAAAAGAGCTGCAGTAACAACCATAATTGGCACCGTGCTGCCGCTGCCTGCCCATACCATTAACAGGGTAATCCATATAATTGAGGGGGTTGCCTGCAAAACTGCAACAAGGGGTGATACCATCCTCATTACCAACTGGTGGCGACCGGCGATGATGCCGGTGGCGAGGGCAAGGGATACCGCAAATGCGAGGGCAATTATGCCTCTGAAGACAGTAATACTGACTTCAGTCCAGAAATTGGTGGTAATAATCAGAGAGGTCAGTTTCAGCAGGGTAGTTAATGGTGAGGGGACAAGGTTACTGCCAAAAAAAAATGTAGCTGATACCCATGTAATAAGGCATATTAAGGCTGCAAAAAGAGCCGGCATCAGTATTCCTGAAAATAGCAGTCATCAGGAAGGAGCATGGCGGCCGGATTTTTTCTCTCCGGCATCAGGATATGGAGATAATCTTCTATCTCTTCTCTGGCATCCATCGCAGACTTAACCAGGATAATGTCGCGGGTGAGAGATTTTTTCACCATCTTTGCAGGGATAAAAGATGCAAATTCCTCGGGTAAAGCGTTTATGGCTCTGTGGGGATCATTTTGAAGTTCCTGGCCGGCTTTTATCATTTCTTTTGCTATTGCCCTGATTATATCGGGGTGTTTCTCTGCCGTTTTTGTGTGTACAGCCAGCCCTGCTATGGGCATTCTGGATGGATGACCTGTCTTTATCCCATACCTTTCTTCAACGCTGTCAATTATTTGCAGCCCTTCAACCTTGCTGAGCAGAACAGTGACCAGAGGTTCAGGAACCAGGGCGGCATCCACCTCACCTTTTATCATTAACATGGAGAGTTGTTTTGCTTCAAACGGTTTGAAGTGGATATTGTTTTCATCAGGCCCGGCAATGGCTTTCATTATCGTTACTGCGGGGGAACCCACCGGGGTAAAAGCCAGTTCCCTGTTTTGAAAAGAAGCAAACCCTGTATGCTCCTGATTGGTGGAGAGGAGATAAAATTTTCGCCAGCCACTCACCACCAGCATCCTGAGCGGAGCATCTTTCAATGCTGCCTGGGCAAATCCTTCGGTATGGCCAAGCCACAAATCACCTTTACCTGCCAGCAGTACTCCCCGCAGGTCATCAAGATTTTTCCATATTTTTACCCGCAGATTGCAGTGTTCAAGTATGGAACCATGGCGGACAGCCCACCAGAAAGGCAGTTGCGGGGTCGTTGCTCCCCCTGATGTATAAAAAGTTATGGTTGGCAGCTCCGGATTATTGCCGACAGACAATAAAAAACCGCCACCGTCATCTTTTATGGTCAGATAAGCACCCACAGCCCCAAGGACTGCCAGCACCAGAACCGTTGCGATTATTTTTTTATATAGGGCAGACATTTTATATTTAGTTATGAGACTTGAATGGAGTTATCTTTAGAAATCCTGCGTCACAGTACTTGATTCTTAACTAAAAATCTAATTATTCAAGGTACCCCGTAGCGGTTCTGTTTTTGTCTGCAGTTCTTGTGATGATGGCACCTGGTGCCTAGATTGCCAAAAAAAACCCACCTGTCTTTTGACAAGCGGGGTCTTGATAAAAAGATTTTTAAAAAATCCTCCCCCCAGGATGACACCGGACAAAACATCCTGCGGGGAGGGGCAGAGCAATTTATTTTCTGTTCCGTTTTCTCATCCCGACCAAGCCCATTATCCCGGCCCCAAGCAGTAAAATGCTGGCAGGTACAGGCACAGGTGCCATATCATAGGAGCTGTTTATCTGGGCAGTACCGCCGTTGGCTGCAAGCTCTATATTCCATTCAAAAATCCAGCCCACATCATCCGGACCAAATGATTCGTTATTGGGCAGATGCTCAGCATCCGGGTTATTGCGGAAATAACGACCTCTACACATGGGAGTGCCGAGATACCATGAATCTACCGCCTGATTCATGATTGACACGGTGATTGTCTCATCCCATTGCACTGCTGCCATATCACTGTAAGCTACGCCATATTCGTTTCCGGCCTGGGCCATATAAGGGCCAGGATTACTTCTGTCATACTCAACTGTTGTGCCAAGGTCAAAGTCAAGTGTCTGAAACAGAGACAAATTCATGACAGAGTCTGTATTGTTGGTAAAAGTAGTTTCCACATTCATATGGGACTCGATTGATCCGGCAGCACCACCCCGCAAAGTGTAAACCGTGTTCACTGCCAGACCATTGTCTCTGTCCATACGCATGATGGAGTAGGTGTCTGTTTGACCATCAAAATTAAGATCAAATGCCCCTTGACCAGTGACTTCCATGGTTAAAAGATTTCCGCCAACCCTATTGTCACCTGTGCCAATTTTGAAGCATGTCTTGGATTTGGAGAGATTGTCGGCACCGTCCATGTTCCAGTCCTTCCAATAACCGCGTACTTTAACAAGATTGCCAGCCCTGTTGGTGAAATCATAGTTTTTAAAAGATACCGATGAATTACCGTCTGTCAGGACGATATCCGAAAAATCTGTCCTGGCAGCATTGGCAGTTCCTGCCAGAACCAGGGAAAAAATCCCTATCATTGCTATGGTTTTTCGTTGCATTTTGTCCATCCCCCTTTTTATTTTAAGATAGTAAAACCCCATGTCCGGGGGTGTAAAAAGCAATAAAGTAAAACACTGTTTATTCTCAATTGCAATCTTAATTAGCAGAGACTAACATGCTGGTTTGAAAAAAAGTGTGATTCAAATCACGCTTTGGTTGAAAAGGAATGGTTCAGGTTGGCTTAGGAGATGGAAGAACAAGTAACTAACTGATAGGTCTCAAGATTGTTTTTTATTTTTTTTTTGCTGAAAAATAAAAATAATTAGTTTATGTGTAGCCATCCACCACTTAACGGCTTATTAAATCATGTCCAAAAGCCGCCTTTATGTTTTTAACAAATGGTTCCGGTTTTTTAAAGCCAACCACACGGTGCCTCTTCTGCTCTTTACCCTGGTTAAAGAACAAAATGGTTGGTGGTCCGACAATATTAAGGGCTTTCATCAGGGCTTTGTCGCTGGCATCATTTGCTGTCACATCGGATTTTAATAGGATTACCCCTGCCAACGCCTGTTGTACTCCGCCATCACTAAAGGTAAAGGCTTCCATCTCTTTACAGCTGACACACCAGTCGGCGTAAAAGTCGAGCATAACGGGATTGCCTTTACCAATAATGGTATTAAGTTCAGCCAGCGTTTTGATCTTTTGGAAGACCAGTTCGCCGGCGTTGGGGGTACTGGTGATGTTGCCGGAACCCTGGAAAACTTTAAGGGGCTGGAGTAAGCTTTTGCTGCCACCTGCAAGACCTATCAGGAGCAGGATGCCAAGCGTTAACAAAATGATGCCAATTGATTTACTGAGTTTATGCCAGCCCGACTTGTCCCTTATGCTTTCTAAAGCACCAAGGTAAATGGCAGAGCCAATAAGTAATGAAGCCCATAAAAAGAAGATGATGGAAGTGGGGAGAATACGCTCAACCATCCAGATGGCAACCGCCAGCATCAGGACACCAAAGACGGTCTTGATATTGTCCATCCAGGCACCGGCATGGGGAAGCAGTTTTCCTGCTGAGGTGCCGATTATTAACAGCGGTAATCCCATGCCCATGCTCATTGCAAACAGAGCGGTTCCACCCAGTATTGCATCTCCTGTCTGGCCAATATAGATCAAGGCACCTGCCAGGGGCGGGGCAACGCAAGGGCCAACGATAAGAGCGGACAGGAAGCCCATTATGGCGACACCAATCATGGTGCCACCCGACTGTCTGTTGGATAAATCAGTGATTTTCGATTGAAAACGGCTTGGCAGTTGCAGCTCGTAAAATCCAAACATGGACAGGGACAGCAGAACAAATATTATTGCAAAACTACCTATAACCCATGGGTTCTGGAGCAGTATTTGCAAATTTTCGCCAAATAGACCTGCCAGTACTCCTGCCACCGTATAAGTAACCGACATAGCCAGGACATAAACCAGTGACATGGCAAAGGATTTGCGGGTGGTGAGACTACTTCCCTGTCCAATAATTATGCTGGACAAAATTGGAATCATTGGGAAAACGCATGGGGTGAAAGCGAGCAGTAACCCAAACAAAAAGAATGTGCCAATCACAATCAATACGGAACTGTGCTTAAGGGTACTGGTAATCTGATCTGTTTCCGACAGTTGCAGGTTACTTATATCATCTTTGGCTGAGTTGCTGAGAGAGGGGGCAGATACACTGTCAATGACGGCTTTGTCACTGTTTGGTGGCAATTCGCCGGGCAGGGACACGCCACTTAAATCAACGGGGATTTCTCTGCTTTGCGGCAGATAACAAATACCTTGTTTGCCCTCACATCCTTGATATTTTACTGTTAATAAGGCACTTTTTTGACCATGGCTGATAAAGTCCTGCCGGACTGTTAAATCATTTTGAAAAACATTTCTTTTACCAAAAGAAGGGTCATCTTTTATAATGGCTTCTGGGAATGTAAGTTCACCAAGAGTAAGGTCGCTTGAGGTTACAGAAATAGTGTCCTGATACAGAAAATAACCATCTGCTATGAGCCAGCGGATGTAAATTCGGTTATTTTCAACTTTGATTGTTTGTAACTGAAAGGCTTCATCTGCACTTAACAGTTTTTTATCAGCACCCTGAAAAACAAAAAACATAACTGTGATTATAATTATGATCAGGCTGAAAAGTCCGATAAGTGCCTTTCTGCTAAAGTACCTCTTGTTCATTTACTCCACCTTTGAAAAAATGTCTGCATTGTCTATACGTTGGCTTATCCAAAATCATCTTTATCTGTCTGGATGTTTGGCATAATACCAGCCCGTAGGTCGGATTAGCGAAAATAAGAATGAATATAAAAAAATACGGCTACCTAAAGATAACCGAAAAGTAACGACACAGCAAGGCCTTAGCGTAATCCGACAACACTGTG
>CAZEMY010000124.1:0-7224 GCA_964513405.1 uncultured Desulfobulbaceae bacterium | reverse complement strand
AGGAGCTGGACGAAGTCAGCACCGCATTCTCGGCGGCGAAGCCGCCGAGAACAAGTAATTATACGGTTCCGCATATCCTGCAATATCAAAATATGCTTGACATTTTGCTTTGTATATTTCACGGTTTTTTAACCGTATATCATTCAATACAAGTGCTATTGTATAAAGAATATCATAATGATTAGGATACCACAAGAAATTTCACAACAATTCGATGCTCTATTGGGGGACAATAAAATACCAACAAATAAAGCTTCCTTTTTTGGGTAAAACCATGCTGGTCTTCAAGAATACATACTTTAAGGCCAGATAGCGTAGGCTTCGAGCTCAACTGGTACACCTGCCTTACCTTTGCTTATCCGCTCTGGTTCTTCAAAAATTGAAAATACCTTCTCACCCGCCTGTCGGATGGCGGACAGGTCGTGGGGAATCTTTTCACCAAGAATAACCCGGCGGTGAATCTGATCTATTTGCCTTTCTGCGTGTGCTATAAATTTTTTAATCGAACATACAATGGCAACAGATGACCGACCGCCACCACTTGCAGTTTCCAATGTCACGCAAACCCTGTCTATATATCTGCTAAAAATAGTTTCGTTCAAGCATTATTTAGTTCACACTTGACCATTAAGAGGGGAACCTAATTAAGAATTAATCTTAAAGGTGCTGTAGTCAGGAAAAAAGATCAACCTTGTCAAGGATATTCACCTGATTTTTATTTTTATCGTGATTTCTGATAGATACGAACAGCCCGGTTATGTTCCCGCAGAGTTCTGGAAAAAACATGGGTTCCATCATTTCTGGAAACAAAGTAGAAGGCATCTGTTTCAGCAGGCTTGAAAACCGCAGTTAGAGATGCTTTGCCGGGGTTGGCGATGGGGCCGGGGGGAAGCCCTTTAATCATATAGGTGTTATACGGCGTTTTTGTCCGTAGATGTAGGCGGGTCAAGTTACCGTCAAAGTCTTCTATCCCATATATTACCGTGGGATCAGTCTGGAGTCGCATTCCTATCTCTAACCGATTAAAAAACACTCCGGCGATCAGGGGGCGTTCGTGAGCGGCTCCGGTCTCTTTTTCAATAATAGATGCCAGGGTAACCACTTCATGTCTGTCTAACTTTATTTCTTTGCCCTTGCTGACCTCATCCCAGACGGTAAAAAAATTCCTTACCATGGTGGTGATTATGGTTCGGCTGTTTAACTCTTTGCGGGTAAAAATATAGGTATTGGGAAACAGATATCCTTCTAAGCTTTTCTGCTTAATCCCAAGGGAATTTATAAAGTCACCATCTGTACAGAGACGGAGAAACTCCTCTTCGTCTATCCAGTTTTTCTCTCCAAATATCCGGGCTATATCTTTGAATGTCAATCCTTCCGGGATGGTCACCCGATACCTGATAACCTCGCCCTGTTCCAGGATACGCAGAACCTCCCTCGGCTTCAGGTTTCGGGAAATGGCAAACTCTCCAGCCTGGAGTCGAGCTGATGAATCTTCAAGACGGGCAAGCAGAAGAAAACGGGGATCATCTTTGATAACCCCGCCTTCGGCAAGAATGGCGGCTATTTGTTTAAGACCACTACCCTTGTCAATGGTTATTATTGCCGTTCCCGTGCCAGCATGGGGAGTGTTGACAAAGAGCTTGTACCACCACCAGCCGCCAGCTATGGTCAGAGCTATAAGCACAAAAACTACAATGCCACCCGTGAACAATTTTTTCATAATTTTGATAAATTATTCGCTGTTCTTTTTCCCGTTTGTGAGTTTTCTTTTTTTATCTGCCTGTTTTTTGATGTTGCCAAGTGCTATTGCAATTATTTCATCCATGCTTTTTACCGGCATAAAGGAAATCTTTTTGCGTAACTCCTCAGGGATTTCAACGAGATCTTTCTCGTTTTCATCCGGGATAATGATCGTTGTTATGCCGGCCCGTAATGCTGCCAATGCCTTTTCCTTTAAACCGCCGATGGGAAGTACCCGACCCCGCAGGGTAACTTCACCGGTCATGGCAACCCCTTTTTTCACCGGTTGTTCGAGGATGGCGGAATAAATAGCTGTGGTCATCGTGACCCCGGCGGATGGCCCGTCTTTTGGAATGGCTCCGGCAGGAACATGGATATGGATATCAATGGATTCAAAGTAATCAGGCTCAACCCCAAGTACTTTATTACGGCTGCGGCAGTAACTAAGTGCCGCCTGGGCAGATTCTTTCATCACATCACCAAGCTGACCGGTGAGGGTCAGTTTCCCTTTGCCGGGCAGAATTGTTGTCTCAATGTGGAGAAGCTCGCCGCCTACTTCCGTCCAGGCAAGGCCTATGGCAAGACCAGGCTGGGAAACCGTATCCAACTCTGTCTCTGGCAGGAAACGCAGGGGACCCAGGTATTTTGACAGGGTGTTTTGGGATACAGTATAAGGTCCTTTTCCGCCTTCAGCAATTTTCCTGGCAATTTTACGGCATACTTTACCTAATGCCCTTTCCAGGTTCCTTACTCCGGCCTCGTGGGTGTAATTGCCGATGATTATTTGCAAAGCTTCATCCCCAAGCTTTATCTTACCTGGCCGCAGACCGTTTTCCTTAACCTGTCGGGGGAGAAGATACTTGCGAGCTATGACCATTTTTTCTTCCAATGTATATCCAGATAGCTCGATAACCTCCATCCTGTCAAGAAGAGGACCGGGAATGGTGTCATAGCGGTTGGCTGTGGTTATAAACATCACCTTGGAGAGATCGTAAGGGAGATTCATATAATGATCGGAAAATGAGTCGTTCTGTTCCGGATCAAGGACTTCTAAGAGAGCGGAAGACGGGTCTCCCCGGTAATCATCTCCGATTTTATCAATCTCGTCTAGCATGAAGACAGGGTTACTGGTTTTGACATTTTTCAAGCCCTGGAGAATCCGTCCAGGCATGGCTCCTATGTAGGTACGACGATGACCACGAATTTCCGCCTCATCACGGGTTCCGCCCAGGGATAAACGACAAAATTTTCTCTTCATGGCCTTGGCAATGGCTTTACCCAGGGATGTTTTTCCTACCCCTGGAGGCCCGACAAAACATATGATTGGCCCCTTGGTGTTCTCGTTAAGTTTTCGCACCGCAAGATATTCAAGAATTCTTTCCTTGATCTTATCCAGACCGTGATGATCTTCGTCAAGAACCTTGGCTGCCTCTTTGAGATCAAGCCGATCTTTTGATGTTTTCCCCCAGGGCAGGTCAACAAACCAGTCTATGTAAGTACGGATAATATTGGCTTCCGAGGCATCAGGGTGCATCATCTCCAAGCGTTTGAGCTGTTTTTTTACCTCTGTTTTGGCATACTTGGGCATTTTTTTCTTTTTCAGGCTCTTGTGCAAATCTTCAAGTTCTTCAGAATAGTCATCCTCATCGCCAAGCTCTTTTTTAAGAGCCTGAATTTGTTCACGAAGAAAGTAATCCCGTTGGGAGCGGGACATCTCTTCCTTGGCATCTGATTGAATTTTGGCCTGAACTGTTGAAACTTTTAGTTCTTTGTTGAGAAGCTCGGCAACCAGTTTTAAGCGCTTTTCAGGATTACTGGACTCAAGAATCTGCTGGGCTTCATCGATTTTGAGCCGCAGGTTGGAGCCAACAAGATCGGCTAACCGCCCCGGCTCATCAATGTTGTTGATAATCATCATCAGGTCGGTGGACAAAATACCCCGCAGGGACATGATTTTCTCTGCCTGTTCCCGCACCGTGCGCATTAATGCCTCAATCTCAATGGGAACTACGGTCATCTCTTCTTCCGGGATGACATCAATGGCTACCTGATAATATGGAGAACTCTTTTCAATCTCACGAACTTTTGCTTTGGACAAGGCCTGGACAAGGACTTTGAGTCGTCCATCCGGAAGCTTTAGAGTCCGCATGATCATAGAGACCATGCCAACCTTGTATAAATCGTCCGGCTCCGGGTCATCACTGGTCGCATCCTTCTGGGTAACAAGCATAATAAGCTTGTCGTTGTTCATGGCATCATTAACCGCTTCGATGGAGCCGGGGCGGCCAACAAAAAGCGGAATAATCATATAGTTAAAAACTACAACATCACGGACAGCCATCATGGGCAGTGATTCCGGGATCTTAACATCCTGAATATTATCACCAAGGTCGTCCATACTTGCAGACAAAGCATCATCAATTGCCACGGTTTCCTCCTGGATGCTGCCCATGAGCAGCAGATTTGTTTTTTAAATTTAATTTATTTATAACACAGGCATGGTTAAAAAAATTACAGAAACTGTGTTTTACTATTTTATCAGAAAAAAGTTTTTGATTACAGTTATTTCTGGGAAAATTTTTGCTTCCTATACATCAATGTAAGCTATCATAGGTAGCAAAAATAAACATGAGGAGCCGGCAAGTCAAGGCAGGTTATACTTTAATGCTGATAAAAGCAGTTTTTTCTTGCTAAAAAATGTTCTAATCAATATAGCGGATGCCAACGCTGCTCATAATGAAAGCTGTTTCTATCAGGTTATGAGCAGATCCCCCCCCCTTTTTTACTCCTCGTTCCCACGCTCTGCGTGGGAATGCAGGGCAATAACTTGGACATATAACTTGTCATTCCTTATTATTACGAGGACAAACCATGCTAAAAGCAGAATTTTTTTTTAACCTTGAGAGTTATGAACACCGGGAACTGTTTGCCGGCACAGAGTTTGTCTGGGACAGCCTTAAAAAATTAAAAAATTATCTCACGACTCATGTTGGACTCATGCCGTCCTGTCCGGGGCTTGTCAGTGGAATTCCCCTGCCGATACCTCTTGTTCTTTATAATCAGGAGATGTTTCCCGCAACGAAAGATACAGTAGAAATACAATATGGCGATGCGACAAAAGGCAAGCTGGAAGTGTATCGTCATGGAGAGTTACTACAGGGAGCATCTGTAATTATGGCCGGTGCGGTCATGATTGGCAACCGGTTTTCCATCGGCAGGGGAGTACTGATTGAGTCTGGAGCCATGCTCAAGGAACCTTTGATTATCGGCGATAATACCGAAATTCGCCAGGGAGCTTATCTGCGCGGTTATTGCCTGACAGGCAGGCGGTGTGTGGTAGGCCATACCACAGAGGTCAAGCATTCGGTCTTTCTTGATGATGCCAAGGCCGGTCATTTTGCTTATCTCGGCGACTCTATTCTTGGTTTGAATGTAAACCTTGGAGCCGGAGCAAAATTTGCCAACCTGCGTTTTTTGTCGGGAACCGTGCGGGTGAAAACAGGAGGGGAGGCCGGGACTGTTGACAGTGGTCTGCGAAAATTCGGGGCGATTCTTGGTGATAATGCCCAAACAGGCTGTAATTCTGTGACAAGTCCCGGCACACTGCTGGGGCCAGGTGCCATCCTTATGCCCAATGCTACCTCACCTTCTGGTTTTCATAAGGCAAATTCCATGATAAGGTAAGGTTGACAGGTATCAGGAGACAGGAGACAGGAGATTTTGTTTTGCTTGTTTTAATAATTATATCAGCATTTGGCTGCTGACCATTCTGTCCTCTGATTTCTGTCTTCTGATAAAGGCATGCCTTGTCTCTACCTGGTTTATCTGTCCTCTGGCTTCTGCCCTCTGTCTTCTGGTACAGGTACTGAAATAACTGGATGTCCTTTTTCCTGCAGTTTTACTTGCTGGCCCCGGTCAACATGTTCGTATATGGCAAAGAAAAATGCAAAGGATATGGAGATTGTAAAGAATATTCTCGCAATCCTGTCCCATGGGGGGATGATCCCACCGGTGAAAAAACGAAGTATACCGACCAGTATAATGGTGGACCCGATGGCGTACGGGGCTGTGGTAAGTAATTGGATAATTGTTCCCTCTATAACGGATGACCAGTCGGGACCGGTGCGAACATGGAAGACAATCCAGGCAATGGCTATAAGGGTAAGGGTTATTTTTTCCCGCAATGTTTTCATTTTTTTTGTAGGTTTTTGAGTCTCTGGTTTCTGAATCGAATTTTTTGCACTGATAAAATTAATAACAGATAAATAGAATATGAGTAATAAAAAAATATCGGCATGTGTCTTTCCTGACACCATGCCTGTTGATGATATTGTCTTTCCCCTTGTCCATATTTTTTCGCACCTTGTCTACTCTCAGCCGGTTGGGGTGGATGATGAAGACGCAGATATGGGTGATTTCGTGCGAGTGCATGTTCCTGCCCCGTTAGGGGGGGAACGGGATCGTTTCCTGAGCTTGCTGAATGAGTTGCATGGTAGAGGTGCTGATTATAGCGAACAGTTTAAGAATCTTATACTGTCTAAAATCGGGGCGGGAAAACCGGAAACAAAGTCGTCAATTATCAGCAGTCTCCGTAACAGTACAAGTATGGATGACAGAAAAGCCGAAGAGCTGGAGTTACTGCTCTGGCAGGCCAGGTTGGTTTTGAGTCTCGGAGAATTTCTTGATAAGGAACAGCGGGAACTTGCCCGGGATCTTGCCATAATAAATGAGCGGGAAGAAGAGTTGCTTGCTGAGCTGCGAAAGGAAAAGAATAAACAGCCTTTTAATTTAACAAAGACAATAAGGTCAACAACCGGGCAGGGCAATGATTTAAAACAGTTGCGTTTTAAGGCGTGGAGTCGTCTCTTTTGTCTTGGCAGCAATCCCCTTAACTCTGTGGACTGTTTTGTTACCTCTGAGAGGGATGCGATTGATATGATGGTGGAGGTTTATGAAAAACTATTTGGGAGTAGTGTTGAGTCATTTATTACTCTCAGCCTGCCGTCTCTCACCGCTTGCGAATCTTTCCAGACTGATAAAATCAAGCAGTTACAACAGGCAGAGCTGGCGATGATATTGTCCTGGATTTTTTCAGATTCCGCTGGGCGGGGAAGCGATATAGAATATGATTATAAAACCTTGCAGGCAGAATGGGAGCAGATTATTGAAGATCAATATCCGCTTGCGGGTACAGAGAGATTAAACCTGCATATCTATAAATTTCCGAATATAAATCCTTGTAATTTATTTTTGGAGTCTTTTGGCGGGGAAAGCGGGCAGTCTCATTTTGAAAAAGAAAATCAGGGTGCCGGGGCAAGTACAATTATCTGCTGGCTTGAGTTAGCAGTTAGCTGATTATTGTGAGATGCAGATCATGTGACATAAAAAAAGGGATTATCTTATGTCAGATAATCCCTTGTAACTAATTACTGGAGGCGACGAGCGGATTTGAACCGCTGAATAATGGTTTTGCAGACCACTGCC
>CAZEMY010000123.1:0-7231 GCA_964513405.1 uncultured Desulfobulbaceae bacterium | reverse complement strand
GAGCCTTGTCGATATCACTGAAATCAGTGAACACAGCCTGCCCCTTAGTTGCAAGTACACAGGTAATCGCAGCTGTCAAAGTGGTTTTGCCATGATCAATATGACCAATTGTACCAACATTGGCATGCGGCTTTGTCCGTTCAAATTTTTCCTTTGCCATCGGCGTTCCTCACATAGAACTAAATGGTTGATCATTAAAAATACCACCGGCAAAGCCAAATGGCACTTACGCTCATCACTACTTTTCCTAGACAGAAACAGCCTGCGACAGGAACATAAAAAAATATTACTATCCAAATCTTTTTCTCAACTCAAAATCCGCGAATTTTGCGAACTATCTCCCCGGCATCTTTATCCGGAACCACGGCAAACTCAGCAAACTGCATACTAAAAGAAGCCCGCCCCTGAGTGGCCGATCTCAAGCTCGTTGAATACCCGAATAATCCGGAAAGAGGAGCCGTAGCACGAACAGCCTGTGCCCCTCTCTCACTTTCCACTCCAAGAATATGTGCTCTCTTGCGATTCAAGTTACCTATAACTTCACCAAGATAATCATCCGGAGTACGCACGACAAGAAGCATCATCGGCTCCAAAAGCACCGGTCCACCTGCTGCTGCTGCCTGCCGACACGCCATAGTTGCCGCAACCCCAAACGCCATCTCGGTTGAGCTTTCCTCGCTGTACGAACCACCCGTCAAGCGAACAATAACATCAAGAACCGGATAACCAATCAAAGGACCAGAATCAAGACTGTCAAGCACGCCTTTCTCGATAGCGGCAAGAAACTCTCCGGGAATATCATCATCTTTGAGCAGACTCTCAACTGTAATCCCTGCTCCCCTCTCAGCAGGCACAAGCTCAAGAACCACATGCCCATACTGCTCCCGCCCATCACCAAGCGCCTCAAACCGCCCCTCACCCTGTGCGACCCGGGTTATGGTTTCCCTATAAGCTACCTGGGGCTGACCAACATTGGCATGGACATTAAACTCCCTGGTCAGACGATCAACAATAACCTCAAGGTGAAGTTCCCCCATCCCGCTGATAATGGTCTGACCTGTATCTGCGTCAACCGCCACTCTAAAACTGGGATCCTCTCTTACTATCTTCTCAAGGCTCACTGAAAGCTTACTTTCATCCGCTCTGGTCTTTGCCTCAATAGCAACACCAATAACCGGCTCAGGAAACTCCATCTCCTCAAGAACAATATGATCGCCAGCCTGACACAAAGTATCACCGGTTACGGTGAATTTCAGACCAACAACAGCTCCAATGTCACCAGGGCCAATAACACTGACCTCTTCGCGCTTGTCAGCATGAAGCTTTATAAGTTTCGAGATCTTCTCTTTTTTCCGTTTCAGTGGGTTAAAAACCTTGTCACCAACTTTGAGTTCACCCGCATAAATGCGGATAAAGGCAAGGTTACCGACAAACGGATCTGCCTGCAGCTTAAAAACAAGACCACAGAACCTTTCACTCCTCTCAGGATTACGGATAAGCGGCGCACCGTCCTTATCCATCCCCTCAACTGGGGGAACATCAACGGGCGAAGGTAGATACCTGCAAACAGCATCCAACAGCGGCTGAACTCCTTTATTCTTAAAGGCTGAGCCACAGAGAACAGGTACCAACTCCATTGAGAGCGTTGCTTTACGCAAAGCCTCATACACTTCACCGGGAGCGATCTCTTTATCTTCCAAGTATTTTTCCATGACACCCTCATCGAAGTCGGCCAACTTCTCGAGGAGAGCCATACGGGCGGCCGCTGATTTGTCAACTAAATCTTCGGGAATATCCTCCCGGGTAACCTTTGAACCAGATGATGACTCATCAAAACAGAGCATCTTCTCCTCAATAAGATCAATAACTCCCGAAAAGGAATCCTCACTGCCAACCGGCAGTGTTACTACCACAGGGACAGCACCGAGCCCTTCTTCAACCTCGGCAACACATCTGGGGAAATCAGCCCCCACTCTGTCCATCTTGTTTATAAAGGCAATCCTCGGAATCCGGTAGCGATCTGCCTGCCGCCACACCGTTTCCGACTGGGGTTCAACCCCGCCGACCGCACAAAAGACAACAATCACGCCATCCAACACCCGCAGACATCGCTCCACCTCCACGGTGAAATCAACATGTCCAGGCGTGTCAATAATATTTATTTTATACTCATGCCACTGACAGCTTGTCGCAGCCGCGGTAATGGTAATCCCCCGCTCCTGCTCCTGCTCCATCCAGTCCATAACGGCCGTACCATTATGAACCTCGCCAATCTTATGAGAGCGACCGGTATAATAAAGAATTCGCTCAGTAGTTGTTGTCTTGCCTGCATCGATATGGGCCATAATCCCAATATTACGCAGCTCTGATAACGACTCTCTCACAACCACCATTAACCCCGCTTTCCCTATCTTTCCCTTACACCTCCAGCACCTTAATAACTGGAAAAATGCTGCTCTATTTACAACAAGCCCGGCAACATGTCAACCTATTATCCTGACAATTGAAAAAAAGTCTACCAGCGATAGTGAGAAAAAGCCTTGTTCGCCTCTGCCATCTTGTGGGTATCGTCCTTCTTTTTTACAGACCCACCCCGTTTATTATAGGCATCCAACAACTCAGCAGCGAGCTTCTCAGACATTGACTGCCCGGAACGATTCTTGGCAAAACTGATAATCCAGCGAATGGCAAGAGCATTCCTTCGCTCAGGCCTGACCTCGACCGGAACCTGGTAGGTAGCACCACCAACCCGGCGACTTTTAACCTCAACCCGGGGGCGGACATTGTCCATGGCTCCCTCAAAAACGGCAAGAGGTTCTTCGTCAGTCACTTTACCCTCAACAATACCCATCGCATCATAAAACAACCTGCGGGCAAGAGCTTTCTTCCCATCTGACATCAGACTGTTAGTAAACTTAGAAACAAGCACGGAATTATAACGGGGATCCGGTGCAGAGGCCCGCTTATCTGTTAATTTTTTTCTTGGCATCTCATCTCCAACGCTAAGGAATGTACATCAAATAACTTAAACATATAAACTTGCCCTTCCTGAAAAAAGCGTTGCCAGTTATTATTTAGGCCGCTTGGTTCCATATTTGGAACGACCTTGCTTACGGTCGCCGACACCAAGAGTATCAAGCGTACCTCGAACCACATGATAACGCACACCCGGAAGATCTTTAACACGACCGCCACGAATAAGCACAACCGAATGCTCCTGTAAATTATGACCTATCCCCGGAATACAAGATGTAACCTCAATCCCGTTGGTCAACCTCACCCTGGCAACCTTTCTCAGAGCAGAGTTAGGCTTCTTAGGGGTTGTCGTGTAAACACGAACACAAACACCCCGCTTCTGGGGACAATTCTGAAGAGCCGGAGTATTTGACCGCTTGGTCATCTTCTTCCGTCTCTTTCTAACAAGCTGATTAATTGTAGGCATACTAACAACTCCTGTTCTGTGATATAACCGCACCCCTTCACGAAATAGAGAGGTCACAAAATACGCATCATATACTCTTTATAGTTTTATGTCAAGACTATTTTCACAATACATGGGAACTGATGATTATTTCCCTAAACGGTGCCGTTTCATCTGATACTCCGGCAATCCGGTTCCTGCAGAAATCAAACGACCCATAATAACATTTTCCTTCAAACCAATAAGTTCATCAACCTTGCCCATCATGGCGGCATTGGTCAAGACCTTGGTGGTTTCCTGAAACGAGGCTGCAGAAATAAAAGAATTCGTGGACAGGGATGCTTTGGTTACCCCAAGAAGAAGTGGCTCGGCAGCAGCCGCACTAAGCCCCTCTTTAAGCAACCTCTCGTTCTCATCCCTGAAAGCCCACCACTCTACATGCTGATCAAGCATAAATTTTGAATCACCAGCATCGGTAATTTTAACCCTTTTCAGCATCTGGCGAACAATGGTCTCGATATGTTTATCATTAATCCTGACCCCCTGGAGACGATACACTTCCTGGATTTCATTAACCAGAAATCTGGCAAGCTCCTCGGCACCAAGAACTCTTAAGATATCATTGGGAAGAACAGAGCCTTCCATAAGCGGATCACCGGCTTTAACATAATCTCCCTCGTGAACAACGGTATGCTTTGCCTTGGGGACAAGGAACTCTTTCGCGTCCCCGGTTTCAGGGGTAACAACCACCCGCCGTTTTCCTTTTAGTTCCTTACCGAAACTCACCCGCCCGTCAATTTCAGTAATAATTGCCTGTTCCTTGGGTTTACGAACCTCAAACAGCTCCGCAACCCTCGGCAAACCACCGGTAATATCCTTGCTCTTGGTTGTTTCCCTTGGTATCCTGGCAACAACAGTACCCGCTGTTATTTCACTTCCCTCAGCAACTGTAATTACAGAACCAACCGGCAGGGGATAACGGGCCTCAAGATCTCCACCGGCAATTTTTACGGTTTGACGAGGCTTATCCGGGTCTTTAATTGTTACCCGGGGGCTTAGAGATTTTCCTGCCGCAAGTGGAGTAATAACCTTGCTGGCTTTACCGGTTATCTGATCCACCCGCTCCTGCATGGACTCCCCTTCTATTACATCGCCAAGCTTAACCTTACCACCAACCTGGGCAACAATAGGAGTAGAGAAGGCATCCCAGTCTGCAATTACAGTTCCCGGTGCCACGGCAGCACCGTCTTCAGCTTTCAACTCGGCACCATACGGTACAGGAAACCGTTCCCGGTCAACACCCTTTTCATCAGTAATGGTAATCTCGCCATTACGATTCATCACCACATGATGTCCTTCAGCGTTAATAACTGAATGGAGTTCTTTGTACCTGACAATCCCACCCCGCTGGGTTCGGACTTCAGCCTGCTCAACAGTACGACTGGCAGCACCACCTATATGAAAGGTTCGCATGGTCAACTGGGTTCCAGGCTCACCAATGGACTGGGCAGCAATAATTCCCACAGCCTCACCATTGTTCACCATATGGCCGCGACCAAGATCCCGTCCATAACACATGGCACAAACGCCCCGCCTTGTCTCACAGGTCAAAACCGAACGAATCATCACCTTGTCAATGGCAGCCGCTTCAATGGACTCAACCTTTTCTTCGGTAATTTCCTCATCCATGCCAACCACAATTTCACCAGTGTTGGGGTCGACAATATCATCAAGGGCTACTCTACCAAGGATTCTCTCACCAATCCTGACAATCACTTCACCGCCTTCAACTAACGGTTCAGCCATCGTCCCCCGCATGGTACCGCAATCTCTCTCAAGAATTGTGGAGTCCTGGGCGACATCAACAAGCCTTCTCGTCAGATAACCGGAGTTTGCCGTTTTCAGAGCCGTATCCGCCAATCCTTTACGAGCCCCATGGGTTGAGATAAAATACTCAAGAACAGACAACCCTTCCCGGAAATTAGCTTTAATCGGAGTCTCAATTATTGCCCCGGACGGCTTGGCCATCAAGCCCCGCATCCCTGCCAGCTGCCTGATCTGATCCTTGGAACCACGAGCCCCGGAATCAGCCATGATAAAAACCGAATTAAAGCTCTTTATATCATGAATTTTATTATCTTTATCACGGCGATAATCAACCGACACCTCCTCCATCATCTCTTTGGTTATTTTATCGGTTGCCTTCGACCAGATATCAACGATCTTATTATATTTTTCGCCATCTGTAATCAAACCGCCAGAGTACTGTTTCTCAACATCAAACGCTTCTTTTTCCGACTGCTCAACAAACTCCTCTTTACGGACCGGAATCTTCATATCATTTATACATATAGATATACCGGCAAGAGTCGCATATTCGTAACCGAGATCCTTTAACCTGTCCGCAAGAACAACTGTCTCCTTAGTGCCGGCATGGCGATAGGTATAGTCAATCAAAAAAGATAGTTCCTTTTTGGACAGTTCCCTGTTAACCAGAGAAAAAGGAATACCGTCTGGCAAAAGTTCACCGACAATCACCCTGCCAACCGTGGTCTGAACGAGTTCACCGTCTATCCTGACCTTCACAACTGCCTGCATATGAACCGCTTCATGGTCATAGGCTATCCGTACCTCCGCCGGTGATGAAAAGAGGGAATTTTCTCCCTTTACACCAAACCTCTCTCTTGTCATGTAGTAAAGACCAAGAACGATATCCTGACTTGGAATAATTATGGGACTGCCATTGGCAGGAGAAAGGATATTATTGGTTGACATCATCAGGATCCGAGCCTCGACCTGGGCTTCAACCGATAACGGCACATGAACCGCCATCTGATCCCCATCAAAATCAGCATTAAAAGCTGTACAGACAAGGGGATGGAGCTGGATGGCTTTGCCTTCAATCAAAACCACTTCAAAGGCCTGCATGCCAAGGCGATGGAGAGTAGGAGCCCTGTTAAGAATAATAGGATATTCACGGACAATATCATCAAGGACATCCCAAACCTCTTTACTACCCTTCTCAACCATCTTGCGGGCACTCTTAATGGTGGTTACAAATCCAAGAGTTTCCAGACGGTTATAGATAAAAGGCTTAAAAAGCTCAAGGGCCATTTTCTTGGGTAGTCCACACTGGTGAAGACGGAGGCTCGGGCCAACCACAATTACAGAACGACCGGAATAATCAACCCTTTTACCAAGAAGATTCTGGCGAAAACGCCCCTGCTTACCTTTAAGCATATCTGAAAGGGATTTAAGCGGCCTCTTGTTTGGTCCGGTAATAGTCCGCCCCCGGCGACCGTTATCAAAAAGGACATCAACGGCTTCCTGGAGCATCCGTTTTTCATTACGAATGATGATATCCGGAGCATCTAACTCAATAAGCCGTTTAAGGCGATTATTTCTGTTAATCACCCGCCGATATAGATCATTGAGATCAGATGTGGCGAACCGACCCCCTTCAAGGGGAACAAGAGGACGCAGATCCGGAGGAAGAACAGGAATAACCTCAAGGATCATCCACTCCGGCATGTTTCCTGAGTCCCGAAATGCTTCAACAACATTAAGCTGCTTGCCATACTTGGTCCTCTTTGACACGGAACCAGTCTCTTTCATGTCCTTGCGTAGAGACTCAGAGAGTCCTATCAGGTCAAGATTATTAAGCATTTCCCGGATTGCTTCAGCACCAATGCCGACCTTGAACTGTCCGGGAAACTCATCAAGATAACCCCGGTACTGCTCCTCGTTAAGCAGATCACCCACCGACAGTTCTTCAACTTCAGACTTTACAACCACATAAGACTCAAAATA
>CAZEMY010000122.1:0-7302 GCA_964513405.1 uncultured Desulfobulbaceae bacterium | reverse complement strand
AGGGATGCCATATAATATGACATGAACTCCTGGTTTTCGGCGAGTTCCATATTGGTTATCAGCCGTCTGACCGTAATCCTCTCCCGGAACCGGTCGGTATTGGTCATGCTGATCTGGCAGCCCAGCATGGAGGCGTTGCCGATATAATAAAACTTATCCCGGTCAACATCGGGGAGCAAACCTATACATATTGCCTTCTCAAGATCTATATATGCTCCGAAGTTGCCAGCCATAATAACCCTGTCAAGTGAGTCAAAAGAGAGACCAACCGAATCAAGCAGGGTTTGGTAGCCGGCATACATGGCTCCTTTTGCCCGGATAAGGTTGTCGAGATCAACTTCGGTGATAACAATATCTTCACCGATCAGAGAGGTCTCACCCCAGGCAAGTACGAACTCCCAGCCGTCCTGCTCTTCCCTAATTCTCTTTGTGTCAAGATTACGGTTAAATTTTCCCTGCTGATCAATTACTCCAGCCTCAAGCAGTTCTGCAACAATGGCAATAAGTCCGGAGCCGCAGATACCCGATGGTTTTATTCGCCCGACGGTGACAATCATTGGCTCAAAGCTTTGTGGGTGAATTTGAAACTTCTCGATTGCTCCGGCTGATGCCCGCATTCCGTAACGAATCCCACCGCCTTCAAATGCCGGTCCGGCAGAACAGGCAGCACAGACCATCCATTCATTATTGCCAACCACTATTTCCCCGTTGGTTCCGATGTCAATAAATAGACTTATCTTGTTTGATTTTGCCATTTGACAGGCATGAACCCCGGAAACAATATCACCGCCCACATAAGAGGCTATACAGGGATAAAGATAGAGACGAACACTGGGGTGAGCCTGGATTCCCAGGGCTGCGGCCCTGGTTAAAGGGAAACGGCTCACAGCTGGCACATATGGGGACTCCCGAATATATTTAGGGTCAAGTCCGAGGAGGAGATGGGACATCACCGTATTGCCGGCGGCCATGATATAACTGATATCTGTCGGGCTGATGATTACCTCACGGCAGATATCTTCGATTATGGTGTTGATGGTTTTTATAACTTCTCCCTGGAGAGTTTTAAGCCCTCCGGGGCGGGCGGCGTAGATAATTCTTGAGATAACATCTTCACCATAACTGATCTGACCATTATAGCCGGAAGCCTCGGCAATTACCTTGCCGCTGTTCAGGTCGATGAGAACTCCGGAACAGGTGGTTGTGCCGATATCAACGGCAAGCCCGAACAGCCTGCTGGTGGTGTCTCCGGGTTCAATATCTATAATCCGAAAAGATTCAACCTTGTATTTTCCCCTTAAGAGGATAAGAGTTACCTTCCAGTCCGCTTCCCGCAGGGTTTTGGGGAGATGAAGGAGCAGTTCCGGATGGTCGTAGGCTGGTTCCCTTGAATCGGGCATGATCTGCTTGATCCCGCGAATAACCCGCTGGATATCAGAGATATTGTCGTTCATTGTGGGAGGCTCAAGCTCTAAGTAGAGCTTGCTGACAGGGGGGGCTATTTCCCACTCACCAATCAGGGCATCCAGGGAACGGGCGGAAATTGTCCGGGTGGTCTTTGGCTTTCTTTTCAGAGCCTTGCCACTCTTGGTGGTCTCTTCCGGAATGGATACCGTCAGGTCAGACTCCACTGTGGAAAGGCAGGCGAGGCGGAATCCCTTATCCCAGTCATCCTGCTTCATGGTTGCCTTTTCAGCTCTTACTTCCCCTTTTTCAACCTTAACCTTGCACTTTCCGCATACTCCGTCACCGCCGCAGTAAGCATGGACATAAACTCCGGCTATAGCAGCGGCGTTGAGTAAATTTTCGCCATGCTCAACGGTTATGTTGATATTATCGGGTAGAAATGTAATTGTATGTTTCATGAAGGCTCCAGGAGCGAAAAAGCAGTGAATGCAGATATTCCTTAATTCCCATTTGTATGATTTCCAAGGGAACAGGTGAAACTGCTCTGCTTAACATCAATGTGTTATAAAAACAATGGGGAAGCGATAATGAAAGAGGTTACTATTCCCTGTGGAGAAAAAAAGTGGCTAAAGTTATCCGTCCAGACCCCTGAGGATCTTGTTGAGGCTGTTTCTGATTTACTTGGCGTGTCCAGTGGTTGTGGCGTGGAGATCAGGCCGGAGGTGGATGGTATCTGCTTGATTAATGCTTTTTTTAGTATGGATAAAGGGGATAATGAGAAAACTATTATCTCCTTGGCGGCTGATGAGCTGGATCTTATTTTTAAGCTGTATGACAGGGAGGGTCCGCAATTAACCACCGAGATCATTGCTGACCAGGACTGGGCAACGAGTTGGAAGCAGTATTTTACCGCTGTGGAAATTGTTCCCGGTTTGATTATCAGACCTTCCTGGGAAAATTATGATTCTGCTGAGAACGGGCAAGGCAGAGGAAAGAAAAAAATCATCGAGCTTGACCCAGGTCAGGCCTTTGGTACCGGTCAGCATGAATCAACCCGGCTGGTTCTTACTCTATTGAGTAATTGTTTTAAGGAAACAAAATTTGCCAGGGTTCTCGATGTGGGAACCGGCACGGGAATCCTTGCCATGGCAGCAGCTTTGTTTGGCGGTGTTTTCGTTAGAGCCATTGATAATGACCCGGAAGCGGTGCGGGTGGCAGGAGAAAATGTTGCTGCCAACAAACTTGCAGACCAGGTATCGGTGAGCAATGCCGAACTTGAGAGTTTGACGGGACAATATAATCTTATCATTGCCAACATTGTCCATAATGTTCTTGTCGAAATGGCACCTTATTTTTACAATCTGCTTTATCCGGGTGGAATGGTAATTCTGTCGGGAATTCTATCAGGCGAGCAGGAGAAAAACATCAACCGGGTTTACAGTCAATCCGGCTTTGCAAAAATTGGTGAGGAATTGGATGGTGAATGGGTTGCCATGCTGCTTATTAAGTCCCCGTAGTAAAATAAAAAATAAAAACAAAAATGTAAATATTGGAGTGGTGCGAAATCAGCGAAAAAGTACGACCCCTTAAATGTTTGAAAATGGGGTGATAGTCGAACATTTACAATAAAACCGTCTGTAACCGCAGTAAAAGGAGAAAGAAAAAATGGATGATCTCGCTAACCCCAATGAACCTTTGATTCAGGTAATACGAAAGCTTGTTCATATATGCGTCAGATGCCTGGCCGTTCTGATGACCCTTCTTATTTTCTGGGGCGTGGCCGATGTCGTTAAGGTCTTTTATATCAGATTGATGGAGCCTCCATTCATGTTGCTGACTGTTCCGGACATGCTGGCTTTGTTTGGAGCTTTTCTGGCAGTGCTGATAGCTATTGAAATTTTGATAAATATTATTATTTACCTGCGGGACGATGTGATTCATGTTCGGATTGTCATGGCTACTGCCCTGATGGCCATTGCCAGAAAGGTTATCGTCCTTGACATTGAAACAACCTCATATGAATATGTATTTGCCCTTGCGGCAGTAGTTATTGCCATGAGTGTCGGTTACTGGCTCGTGGTTCTCAGGGAATGTCGAAAAACGAGGAAGGCAGAGGAGCAATTATAGAAGGCAGGGGTGAAAGTTTACTGGACAAAGATTGTCAATCTCTTTTTATCACGGAGGTAAATATGCAATTATTTAAAAAAATTCTTTTGGTTCATGATGATCTTGGGGGAGAAAAGGTAAATCTTGCCAGAGCTGTTGCCTTGGCAGAAGAGAATGAGGCTGAGTTGAGAGTTATTCAGGTTATTGAGCAGCTCCCCCCGGATTTTTCCATTCTGATCACTTCGCTGCCGGAAGAAGAAATGATGGAAATCGCGGTCAGGGAGCATGTTCATCGCCTTGAAAAGATGGTTTCCGGGGTAGATGATAAAATAAAAATAAGTGTCAGGGTGGTGGTTGGCCGGGAATATCTTGAAATTATCAAAGAGGTGCTGCACGGCGGTCATGATCTGGTGATGAAAACCGTCCGGAGTCGGGGTGGAGTGATGGGGGCATTGTTTGGTTCAACCGCCATGCATCTGCTTAAGGCATGCCCATGTCCTCTCTGGATGATTCGCCCCGATATCGGGGAAAGGTTCAGGAAAATCATGGTTGCCTTGGATGTCACTCCCGGTGGAGAAGAGGGAAGGGAGTTAAATGATCAAATTCTGAAATTTGCTGTTTCCCTGGCCAGCATGGGCAAAAGTGAGCTGGATATTGTTCATGCCTGGAAAAAGATTGATGAAAATTTTCCAACTTATGCGGCCGATTATTTCCCGGATGATCGTGTAACCATTACAAAAGAAACGGAGAACATGCATATTGGCTGGTTGGATGACTTTTTATCCAACCATGACCTTGGTTCTATATCTCACAATGAACATATCATCCAGGGATGGGCTGATGAGATCATTGTTGATTTTGTCAGAGACCATGATATTGACCTGGTTGTCATGGGTACTGTGTGCCGTACCGGAATTCCCGGGTTTTTTATTGGCAACACCGCAGAAAAAATATTGAATCGGGTTCAAAGTTCAGTTCTTGCTTTAAAACCTGAAGGGTTTGCCTGTGACAGGTGACTATGTGACAGGTGACAGGTGACAGGTGACAGGTGACATTTCGATTTATTCACAGTGCTGACATTCATCTTGACAGCCCTCTTTGCGGTCTGGAAGCCCATGATGGAGCTCCGCTTGCAGAGATGCGTAACGCCACCAGGAGAGCCTTTGTCCGTCTGATGGATTTCGCCATTGAAGAGCAGGTCGATTTTATGCTTATTGCCGGTGATATTTTTGACGGTGACTGGAAAGATTATAACACCGGTCTTTTTTTTGTAAATCAGATGGGGAAGCTGATGCGTGCTGCCATTCCGGTTTTTATTGTTTCCGGTAACCATGATGCCCAGGGACGGATGACCAAAAAACTGCCCCTGCCGGATACAGTTCATCTCTTTTCAGCAAACAGGGCGGAAACGGTTTCATTGGATAAGTTTTCAGTATCCATCCACGGGCACAGTTATCTGAGTCGGGATGTCCGGGAAAACCTGGCTGTCGGTTATCCACCTCCTGAAAATGGCAGGTTTAATATAGGTATGCTCCATACCTCATTAAACGGTCGTCCCGGTCATGAGCCATATGCCCCCTGTAATATCCACGATCTTACTAATAAAGGCTATGATTATTGGGCGTTGGGGCATGTTCATCGCCGGGAAATTGTTGGAGAAGACCCTTGGATAGTTTTTCCCGGTAATCTCCAGGGGCGACATGTTCGGGAAAGCGGAAACAAGGGGGCAAGTCTGGTCACGGTCGAAGATGGACGGGTTGTGGATGTTGTTCACCATGATTTTGGGGTGGCTCGTTGGCAGATATGCAGCATTGATTTAAGCGGATGCAAAATGGAAGGCGAAGTTTATAAAATGGTACGGGAAACCCTAGCAGAGCAGGTATCTGTTATGGGTGAAGATATTCTTGCTGTCCGTCTTGTTTTAACGGGCAGTTGTGAGCTGCATGGAGATTTATGCGGTAATTCCGCCCGCTGGGAGGCTGAGTTAAGAGGGATTGCTGCCTCTTTTGGCAATATTTGGTTAGAGAGAGTTAAGTTCAGGACCAGTTGCCCCCCTGGTGGTTCTGATAATATGGATATTGAACTGCCCATATCGGAACTAACCAGCAGTGTTGATGAGTTTATAGGTGGAGAGGAGAATATTCTGGAAATAATTCCTGAATTACAGTTTTTGAAAAACAGGATGCCGGCAGAGTTGCAGGAGCTGGACGGGTTTGCTGTTAATGAACCGGAACTGCGGCGGGAGCTGCTTGAAGGGGCAAAAGAAATGCTTGTCTTCCGTCTTCTAAAAGTTAAAGATTCGTAGAGGCTTCAGTTAACATGACCGTGAGATGAAAATGAGCCAACCTCAACCCCCACCCCATTATGCGGATTAAAGAACTAAATCTAAAGGCAGTCGGCCCGTTCACAAACCGGATAATTTCTTTTTCCACCACCAGCCCCGGACTCCATATCGTTTTTGGAGCCAATGAGGCGGGTAAGTCCAGCTCTCTGCGTGCCTTGCAGTCGTTATTGTTTGGTTTCCATCGTAGCAGCCCGGATAATTTTCTTCACTCATATAAAAATCTTCTCGTTGGTGGTCTTCTTGAAAACAAAAATGGGGATTCACTGTATTTTTACAGGCGTAAAGGAAGCAAAAATGATCTCCTTGATATCGACCTTAATCCCCTCGCCCCGGAAGAACTGAACCGGTTTCTCCATGGGATGGATCAGGATGTTTTTAAATCAGCATACGGGCTGGATCATGCGGCATTAATGCGGGGGGGGGGAAGGAAATACTGGCTCAAAAAGGGGAGGTCGGGCAGTCCCTGTTTGCCGCCGGTGCGGGGATATCTTCTCTCAGGCAAGTGATTGCCGGGCTTGGCGACGAGGCAGACTCTCTGTTCAGGCCAAGGGGCAGTAACCCTGAAATCAATGCAGCTCTTAAAATTTATAAGGACTTGAAACAGGAAGTGAGCAGGGTGAGTCTTTCATCTTTTAAATGGGAGGATTTGCGTCGCTCTTTAGAGGAAGCTGAAACGAAAAAAGAGGAGCTTGAGCAGGACTGGGAGAAAAAAAGTCTTGAACTTGGGCGTCTGCAAAGATTGAAAAATATTATCCCTCACTTTGCCGAGTTAGATAATCTTAAGCGGCAGTTGCAGGAACTTGGCGAAGTTGTACCCCTTCCGGAAGGTTTTCAGGAACAGGTAAAGAGTGTTGAAGACAGGATTGGCGAGGAGGATATCCTGCTTGGCAGGGATGAAGAGCAGAGAGCAGGTTTGGAAAAAGAAGCAGAGGCTATTGTTGTTAATCAGGCAGTTCTTGACCAGGGCATGGTTATAGAGGGTCTGTATCAACGATTGGGCGATTATCGGAAGGGGTTGCAGGACAGGGGAAAACTTGAGGGAATGCGAATTGCTCTTCGCCGGGAAGTAGCAGAAATATTTGAATATCTGCCGGTTAAGGGTGACTTGAACCAGATAGATTCTTTTGTGCCAATACTTTATGAGAGGTCATTCTTTCAGGATATGAGTGCGAAAAAAGAGGCTCTGGATAAACAAAAAAACAGTCTTAAACAGAGAGAAAAAAGAATAGTAAAAAAGTTGACAACTATTGCAGATATTCTGGAAAAACCGGCGGATATTCCTGGGGACACGGAGCTTGTCAGGGGGATCAGGATGGCACGGTCGGCGGGTGATCTTGACTTAAGGATAGAGGAGCTTGAACGGGATATTGGTGTCGCTCAGCAGCATGCCGGGGATACTCTCGGGAGAGTGGGGCTATGGCAGGGAAACTTAAAGGATATTGCAG
>CAZEMY010000121.1:0-7336 GCA_964513405.1 uncultured Desulfobulbaceae bacterium | reverse complement strand
AGCTTGCCGGGGCATTTCATCGTTACTATAATAAGCACAAAGTATTGGGAGACGAACAATCTCTCACCATTGCCAGGCTCTACCTTTGCCTTGCCACCCGGACGGTTCTCCGTAATGGTTTAACTATGGTTGGTCTGTCTGCTCCAGAAAAGATGTAGGCGGCAGTGTAATCAAGTTATGGCAACGAGAAGAAAAAAACCCGCAGGCAGCACAAAGAAAAAGCAGAAAAGATTTAACTTTCAGTTGGGTTTTACCGGGTTGGCAGGGGTTACAGTTGTATCTTTTTGCCTTTTTTTGTGGATGTTTTTGCTTGGTCTATGGGCTGGTCAGACAATCCTTTTGCCGCCGGTGAATGATGGCAGCTTGAGTTTAAGCCAAAACAAACAATATTCA
This sequence comes from uncultured Desulfobulbaceae bacterium, assembly GCA_964513405.1. Lineage (GTDB taxonomy): Bacteria > Desulfobacterota > Desulfobulbia > Desulfobulbales > Desulfobulbaceae > DRLX01. The sequence goes on along the minus strand of CAZEMY010000121.1, from coordinate 6,943 downwards.
GAAAAAATATCCGCAGTAAATAAAAATGATCTTCCTTTAATTCGTCCTGAAGGTCGGAAAAAAGTTATTAGCAGGTAAGTGAAAAGCAGGTATGGTGCGTATTTATGAATAAACAGGAAATTGGATCAATGACAGCAAAGGGAGGTCTTGTCACCACAGGAATTAAAAGATATTAGAGATAAAAGAAGATTATTTATTAATGAAATGCCTGCGAGTAAAATTCAGTTAATAGTGGACTTTTTTCATAACAACCAACTCCTTGTTATTTCAGATATATTGAGAGGAAGGGGAGGCTTAAGTGCGGAATGGATGTTGGTTACAAAAAAAGAAAATGACAATTTGATAACCTGGATTTTAAAAGATATAAATACGGTCTGTAACTTTTATACTCAAGGAAATGTCCGGATAAGTCCTCGGGGTAGTTTAAAAATTGGTCGTGTTACCATGCAGCGAAAAGGTGGAACACCTGATCCGAAGAGTTTGCAGTTTAAAATAAATCCTCTGGAGTTGTTTGATGTTTAATACTGTGCCTGCAGGTGTTAGATATATTGACTTGTTTGCCGGTATTGGCGGATTTCATCAGGCAATGAATTATTATAATGGAAAATGTGTGTTCGCTTCAGAATGGGACAAATCAGCATCCGAAACATATCGTAGTAATTATGGAATAGATCCTTTTGGGGATATTACTTAGATTAAAGAAGAGATGATCCCAGAGCATGACATGCTTTGTGCTGGATTTCCATGTCAGGCATTTTCTGTTTCTGGCAAGCAGAGAGGTTTTGAAGACACGAGGGGGACTCTTTTCTTCGATATTGCTCGGATTGTTAAATATCATAACCCTAAACTTATTCTTCTTGAAAATGTTAAGAATTTTGTAAGACACGACAATGGTAAAACAATAGAAACAGTTGTTTCAATATTAGAGAAATTTAAATATAATGTCTTTTATAAAGTATTAAATGCCAGCAACTATGGTCTTCCTTAAAATAGACAAAGGATTTTTATTGTATGTTTTAGAAGTGATTTGAATGTTAATAAATTTAAATTTCCTCAACCGATATATACACAGACAAGTTTATTTGATATTCTGGAAGATAACCCTGTTAATGCAAAGATAATTGATAGACCGGATACCGTGTTTACAAAATCATTTAAACCCATAGTTAATCTATTTGGTGAAGTTGATCTTCCTAACAGGCCTGTACAGATAGGATATGTAAATAAAGGTGGTCAGGGGGAGAGAATTTATAGCCCGTATGGTCATGCAATAACCTTGTCGGCGTATGGCGGTGGTGTAGGTGCCAAGACGGGTTTGTACTATATTAACGGGAAAATACGGAAATTAAGTCCCTTGGAGTGTGCGAGATTGCAAGGATTTCCTGATAAATTTATAATAAGTTCTTCTCTTACACAGGCGTATAAGCAGTTTGGAAATAGTGTTGCTGTAAATGTCTTAAAAGAAATAATGAAAAAAATATATGATACAGGTTGCTTTTCTGATAGAAAAGAAACAGCATTTGACAATTCATTGGCCTATGGATAGCGATAACCCTAAGTAAGGGGAGTTAAATGCCCAAGTTATTTAATGTACATTCCTGACTTAGGGTATAGTGTCTATAAAATTTTATTGTTACAATAAGTTAGTCAACAGATATTGAATGTTTACAGGTATGGCAGAGATTGAGTACATAAGAAAAAACGGTATAATTCGCCCTGCCAAAATGAGTGATGTTCGGGCAATACACGCCCTTTTACAGAATTTTGCTGACCAGGGACTTCTCCTTGGCCGTTCCATAAGTTCTTTGTACGATCAATTGCGGGATTTTGTTGTTTATTACGATGAGTCCGGGGTGCAGGGGGTCTGTTCTCTGCATATCTGCTGGGATAATCTGGCGGAAATCCGTTCCCTTGCCGTTAGCGGGGAAGTCCAGGGCAGCGGAGTGGGCAAGACACTGGTTCAGACATGTCTTGCTGAGGCTGCTCGGCTTGATATAAGTCAGGTTTTTGTCCTGACTTATCAGGCTGATTTTTTTAGGAAACTTGGCTTTGCTGACAAGGAAAAACGGGAACTTCCCCATAAGATATGGAGTGATTGTCTTAATTGTCCCAAATTTCCTGATTGTGATGAAGAGGCGTTGATATGGGATGGTGCTGCAAAAGTTAGAAAGAAAGGAAAAAGAAAAAAAGGAATTGAGAAGAAAAAAGGGAAAAAAGAAAAAAAATAATATTGCCAGGTGTCCTCTGGCTGGTGGAGACAATAGATAATGTTAAAAGCGTTAACCAAGGTATTTGGCAGCAAAAATGACAGAATAATCAAACAACTAAGGAAAACAGTTGTCAGAATTAACGAGCTGGAACCGTCGGTTGCACCGCTCAGCGATGAACAGTTGGCGGCAAAAACCATAGAGTTCAGAGAGCGGGTTGAAAAAGGGGAGTCCCTTGATAATATCTTACCCGAAACCTTTGCGGTTGTTCGGGAAGCCGCCAAGCGGGTGCTGGGCGAACGCCATTACGATGTTCAGCTTGTCGGTGCCATTGTCCTTCATAATGGACAGATTGCTGAGATGAAAACCGGTGAAGGAAAGACCCTTACTTCCACAGCAGCAGTATATTTAAATGCTCTGTCCGGTAAAGGGGTGCATGTGGTCACGGTTAATGATTATCTTGCCAAAAGAGATGTGGAGTGGATGGGGGACCTTTATCGGTTTATTGGTCTGAAAACCGGGTTTATCGTTCACGAGATGGACGATAATGCCCGTCGCAATGCCTATGGTGCTGATGTAACCTATGGCACCAATAATGAGTTTGGTTTTGATTATCTTCGTGATAATATGAAGTTTTCCGAGGAGGATTTTTGCCAGCGCGGCTTTAATTATGCCATTGTCGATGAGGTTGATTCGATTCTTATTGATGAGGCAAGAACTCCACTTATTATTTCCGGCCCCGCTGAAATGACCACGGATATGTATGTCAAGGTTGACCGGATAATGAAACATTTTAATGGGGAACAACATTACACCAAGGACGAGAAAACCAGGCAGGCAATGTTCACAGATGAGGGGGTTGCTTTGGCTGAAGAACTGCTTGAAGTAGATAACCTCTATGATCCCAGCAATATCAATTTCTTGCACCATGCCACCCAGGCCTTGAAAGCCCATGCCCTTTTTCAGAGGGATGTGGATTATATTGTTACTAATGGCCATGTGGTTATTGTTGATGAGTTCACCGGTCGAACCATGGAGGGGCGTCGTTTCTCAGATGGTTTGCACCAGGCCCTTGAGGCAAAGGAAGGTGTAACCATTGAAAAGGAAAATCAGACACTTGCCTCGATTACATTTCAGAACTATTTTCGTATGTATGGAAAATTAGCTGGAATGACTGGTACGGCTGAGACCGAAGCCCCTGAATTTAAAAAGATTTATAACCTCGATGTGGTCGTTGTCCCCACCCATAGGGATATGATAAGAAGAGATTTCCCGGATGTAATCTATAAAAATGAAAAGGCCAAGTATCGTGCCATTGTCCAGGAAATTAAAGATTTACATGTCAGCAAACAACCAGTGCTGGTGGGAACTATATCCATTGATGTCTCTGAGAAAATTGCCGGAATGCTTGTTAAGGAAAAGGTTCCCCATGAGGTTTTAAATGCCAAACACCATGAACGGGAAGCCGAGATTATTGCGGCGGCCGGGCAGCAGGGCAAGGTAACCATTGCCACCAATATGGCAGGGCGTGGTACAGATATCAAACTTGGTGAGGGGGTACGGGAGTTGGGAGGATTGCATATTCTCGGAACCAGTCGCCACGAGAGTCGTCGGATTGACAATCAGCTCCGGGGCCGTTCCGGTCGTCAGGGTGACTCTGGTTCCTCCCGGTTTTTTCTTTCCCTTGAGGACGATCTCTTAAGGATATTCGGTTCAAAACGAATTGCCGGAATCATGGATAAACTTGGTATGGAGGAAGATGAGCCAATTGAACATTCCATGATTTCAAAAGCCATTGAAAAGGCCCAACGCAAGGTGGAGGGGCATCATTTTGATATTCGTAAGCATCTCTTGGAGTATGATGACGTTATGAATATGCAGCGGGAGGTTATCTACGGTCAGCGGCGGGAAGTTCTTGGCGGAGATAATATCAAGCCCATCGTTGAAGATATGATTGGGGAACTTGTTGATGATGTGGCGGGCGAAGTTGTCAGGGAAAAGACCCCCTCTGAGGAGTGGGAGTGGCAGCCATTTTATGAACGGATGTCTGGTCTGTTTGATATTGGTTTAAGCTGGAACAAGACCGAACGAACCGACTTGGACAGAACGACATTACAGAAAAAACTTGAAGAGATAGTGGCTGACAGATATGCACGCCGGGAGGAGGCGAATGGGGCGGAGCAGATGCGCTACATTGAGAGGATGATTCTTCTGCAAATGGTTGACACTCTCTGGAAAGAACACCTGCTTAACATGGATCACTTAAAAGAAGGTATTGGTCTGCGAGGTTATGGGCAGAAAAATCCCCTTGATGAATATAAAAAGGAAGGGTTCAATATGTTCAGAAGCATGATAGAGACGGTCAAGCAGCAGACCGTGTCGGCATTGTTCCGGGTTCAGGTTATGGGGAAGGACGAAATTGAGAGGCTGGAGGAAGAACGGAGACGGGAACGGGAAGAGGAACTTAAAAAAGTGAGTAAAACCTCAGGTGGAACAACGGTTGCTCCGGAGCGGCAACCAATCCGTCGCGATGAGGCAAAAATCGGGCGAAATTCTCCCTGCCCGTGCGGTTCCGGGAAGAAGCATAAAAAATGTTGTGGTAGTATCAGGTGACGGAAGACAGAAGACAGAGGACAGAATGGTCAGCAGCCAAAGGCTGATTAAACTCTTGTCTGCTTTTAACCAAATGCGAAGCATCAAGCTACTCTGTCTTCTGACAACTTTATCCCCTTAAATCGTTGGGGTGGAAAAGGTTTCGCTCCATGTGCTTAATTTCATCTATGCCGGAGATTATGATTTCAGGATCAGTGGCAAGTTCATCGTCAGGGATTTTCCCCTCATAATCTACATTGCCAAGGAGATGTTTTATGCAGTTGATTCGTGCCATTTTCTTCACATCTGAACGAATTATTGTCCAGGGAGCCAAGGTACGATTAGATTCGTTGAGCATCTGAAACTTTTTGACGCTGTATTTGTCCCAGTATTTCTGGGCGAGGTTGTCAACAGGGGAAATTTTGTATTGTTTGAGAGGGTCTGTTTTTCTGGCGTTAAATCTCTTGGCCTGTTCGTCTTTAGAAACTGAAAAGTAGAATTTAAACAGTTTAATCCCATCTTTGATAATCATCTCTTCAAACAAAGGAACATCCTTTAAAAACCGCTTGTGCTGCTCATCTGTGCAAAATCTCATAACCGGTTCAACCATGGCACGGTTGTACCATGAGCGGTCAAACAGCACCAGTTCTCCGGCTGCAGGCAGGTGGGGGACATAGCGCTGGAAAAACCATTGGGTTACTTCCTTGTCGTTGGGCTTTGATAAGGCAACAACTTTGGTGAAGCGAGGATTAAGAAAAGCGTTAATTCTCTTAATGGTTCCTCCCTTGCCGGCAGCGTCCCGGCCCTCAAAAATAGCCAGGATTCTCATCCCGCTTTTATCCATATGTTGCTGCAGCTTCATCAGCTCAATCTGCAGTTTTTTCAACTCCTCTTCATAGGCGAGATGGGAAGCCTTTATCCAGACCATGCAACGATCAGGTCCCTCTTTTTTGTCAATGTTTTTAAGGGCTGTTCCTTCAAGCAATTTTGGATTAATCGGACAGGAAGGTGCGTCTTCTTTTTTTTTGCCGTTTTTCTTTTTTTGACTATCGTGTCCCATAAAAATATAATCCTCGCTGGTTAAAATAAAAGAATATTATATTCTGAAATAGCAAATCCACTTTTTGCAGGATTCAGGTTGAAAAAAAATAATCATCAACTCTAACCATACCCTAATTTTCATAAAACTCCAAATCATGTTTTTTTCAAAGTTGGAGTTATTGATATCTTCGCCGTAACCTAAGTTTTAATTCCCCTTCCTAATTGAGTTTACGACCTGTTTTATACATTTCGGCGTAGATAGCCGGCAGTTTGCGGCGGGCAAGTTCGCTGATAACTTCCCCAATATTCCAGCAAACCCGATGGTGAGTTGTGTGAACATTATTTTTTTTAAGTTGAAGAATTGCACATGATGCCCTGGGATCACCGTCAAACATCCGTCCGAGCGAGCCTGGATTAATAAAGAGAACCCCGTCAACCTCCATCTGGTATGGCGTGTGGGAATGACCGGTGATGATGATGTTACAATCGGTTGTGGCGGCCAGTTCTTTAAACCTTTGGGCAGGGGTGGTGTCAAAAAGAAACTCGTCCGGGTCTGCCGGACTGCCATGGAACAGGCCGATGCGATAATCTTTGCAGGTAATTATTTTCTTTTTCTTTAAGGAACAGAGGTAGGCTCTATTTTTTTCACTCAAGCTTTCGGCAGTGTCGGTGTACATAATTCTCTTCTCCGGATTTCCCGGTTTTTTGAAAGACCGACCCTTGATGAGTTTTTTTACTTTAATATCAGTATTGCCAAGAATAGAAATAACATCTTTTGCCTGCAGCCAGTCCAGTACCTCATCGGCAAAGGGTGCGTATACCGTTAAGTCTCCAGTGTTGACGATCAGGTCAAAAGAGATGTTTTTGTTTTTAAAAGAGTCGTACACTGCCCGCAGGGCGGGAAAGTTGCCATGGATATCGCTTATTGCAAGTATATTCATATCAGAAGACAGGGGTTAGGAGACAGAAGACAGTGGGTAGAATATTTTACAGTTTGCGTCTGGTAACAAACTCGTAAATATTCGGGTTGGAGAAAAATAACTCATGATTTGGTATTGTTAAATTAGTATAGTCGTGTTGTCTCAATTCAATTTAACAAAGGA
>CAZEMY010000120.1:0-7339 GCA_964513405.1 uncultured Desulfobulbaceae bacterium | reverse complement strand
AAAGAAATCTTTACAACAAGAAAAGAAAAAAATTTTAATTATTTGTCAATGATATATTTCAAAACAATAGAAAAATCTCCAACCGGTGTGGAAAACAGTATCGCAAGCTGTTTGCCTCCCGGCTGCCCGGCTGTACGAACGGATTTACCAATCACAGTGGTGGGGATGGCCAACTCAGTATCAATGCTCTCACTTGCAAGGGATACTTTCAGCCCACCAGCAACCATATTGGCAATTTCCCCAATGGCATCCAGGACATCTTCGTTCATTTCCTCAACTTCCATGCCCAACATGGCACCGGTAATGCCTTTTGCTGTCGGGGCTGGACAGTTAATAATCAGAACCCCTTTAAAATCTCCGGCAAGCCCTATCATGCTGGTCAATCCTGAACCAACATGAGCATCCTCGCCCGACAATGATTCCTCATGAGTGATATCGATAAAAATCATTGTCGCAAAGATATCCAGAACAGCGTCAGTTATATACTTTTCAAGGGTCAACAATTTTATCCTCACCATTTTTATTATTTATAAGCCTTCCCTCGTCACACCGCTCTGCGGCGTGTTCTCTCTCAGACGCGCTGCGTCCTCAGGCAAAACCGGCTATCTGCCACATATCCTGCCCCTTCATGCCGCAGAGTACGAAGCAGAAGGTACCACCGCAGAGCAGTGGTACCAGGGCAGATGGCTTTTATTATTTATAAACCAGGCATACCTACTCCTTGTCTGCCCACTGCATAACTTGTCAACCTGCCGCAAGCTCAAGCTGCACCATTAAGGTACCAGCCTGAGCTTTCATCGGGATGACAACAACCCCAACATCAGCCTGAGAAACAAAGTTATACTCTTCTCCGGAAATAGTTGTAGGCAGGGATAGCTGAATATCTTTCCCTTTATCAGAAAGAATGGATTTCATGCTCCCCCCCAACATGTTGGCAATTTCCCCAATGGCATCCTGGACATCTTCGTTTATCTCTTCAACTTCCATGCCAAGAAAACTAGTTGTAATGGCCAGAGCCAACTCTTTTGGGATATGAACAGCAAGCATCCCCTTATGGGTGCCGGCAAGCCCCACCATGCCGGTGATGGAGTCCTTCATGGTGCCTGGCTTTGACAAAGGTTCACCATCCTGGCAGATATCCATCATAATCATACCGGTAAATAACTCCACCACAGCGTCCACAATTTCAGGAACAATATCAGAAAACTCTTCCACTATGTTTCTCCAAAGCTATATTTATTTTACCAACAATCCAAAGGCTTAACTTTCTACATCAATGGCCCCAGAGATTCGTTAACTTTATCAGGAGTAAAGGGCTTTTTTAACGCACCGACAGCACCAAGACTCTTGGCCTCGCCAATGATGTCCTCTCCGGTTTCGGTTGAAATCATAAAAACAGGGATATCCTTTATTCCATCCCTGGTACCCTTTTCACGCAGAAATTCGATTCCATTCATGTTGGGCATGTTAATATCGCTTAACACTATATCAACACTCTCCTTCTCCAGGACATCAAGGGCTTCCTGACCATCTCCAGCCTCAAAAATATCCCCAAAATCAAGACCTGCCTGACGCAGGGAACGGGTAACGATTTTACGCATAGTGCTTGAGTCATCAACGACCAGTACATTTTTTGCCATGAAAAGTTCCTCTCTCAAATAAACAATAAAATTATTCTTAATATCAATTTGTTAGCTCAAGCGTAATCGAACCAAAAAATCAATTTTCACATGCCTCAATTATCTTATATCAGTTTAAATACATTGAAAGCAAATTTTTCTGGAAAATATTTTAAAATTCCCTTCAAACCCACTGTCAAAATATTGCCACGAAGAGGATAAACGATCTTAAAAGATACCCTTTTCTGCATGCACTCTGGACTTAACCTTAAAAATTAATATGGAATATCATTTGCAAGCTTAACAGAAGTAAAGAATTTTATCGATTTGCCAAACACTGAAATATTTTCTTTTATAACAATGAATATAAGCAACAAATACAAACGGTTTTTTTTACTGCCTGGAACAGTTACCGTACTGATTCTTCTCTTTTTACCATGTTCTGTTTTATCATTTTCCACCCTGGAAACAGTTTCCCAAATCAACAGTCAGGAAAATACCAGAATTTTCCTCCGTTTTTCAGAGCTTCCGCAATGGGAAAGAGAAAACAGCGGCAGACGAATAAGTTTAACTCTCTCCAACACCACCCACGGAAAAGAACTGAAAATATTAGCGGGTGACGACAGGGTGATAAAAATGGTCAGTAGGAAAGAGGAGGATAATCTTCATATCTCTTTCTACTTCCGCTACCCGCCCCAAAGAACAGAAGTTCAGGAAAAAAAAGCATCCAACACTCTGATTATTGATATCCTCCCCGGCAACCCCCTCACCACCCGCCATCCTGAACTTGCCGCCCGACTCTCTGGTATCTCCATCCTCAATCGACCGGAAACAGATTTCACTAACCCTGTCCATGCCGCCCGGTATGGCGACGATTGGCGACTCTTTATCCATGAGTATGAAAGCGAGGTAAATATAGAGCCGGATATTACACCCACCATGCCACCTTTCCCCATCGCAGCCCATATGCATCCCAGAGTTTCAGCAGACCAATGGCTTTCCGAGTCAGTTAGAGAGTTAAGCAGAGACGATAAATGGCAGAAAGCGGCTTTGGCTGTTCGCAGCTTGCTGGAACTTGAACCGGACGAAAACAAAAGAAACCGCCTTCTCCTTACTTATGGAGAAACTCTTATTCGCAGCGGTAACTATACCGAACCTGACAGACTTCTCCGCACAATCCTTCTTAACCGTCCCCCCCCGGAAATGGACAAGTTAACCAGATTGCTCTATGCCTACACAGCTTTATTTAACAAAGAACCCCATCTTGCCGGGGCAGAACTTGAGAGGGCAATAGAACAGTTCAATACAGATACTGCCCTGAAGTCATATCTTAATATTTTCCAGGCCGAACTTGCTCTGATAACCGGACGGGCAGAAGAAGCGTATGAAACCCTGCAAAGAGACAATGTTTCATATCCAGGCAGGCTTGGTATAATCAGGCTGCTGCGCCAGGCCGATGCCTACTACAAGAGCGGTAATACGGCAAAAGCCCTGGTGGCTTATCGAAAGCTTGAAAAACAGCATCAGGGGGCGGTCAGCAAATGCCCCGCCTCACTGGCCAGGTTCAGCAACACTCTCTATACATACAGGCTTTACGAAGAAGCGGCAATCCGCTACCAGCAGTTGGTAAACCATACAATCAATACTCCCGGGCAACCACTTGCCCGGTTTAGGCTTGCCATGAGCCGCATGCACGCAGGCGATAAAATAACCCGGATTCACCCTCTGCTTGCCCGCATTCGGACAGCATTTGCGGACAGCGAAGGTGGACACAGGGCAGCTTTAAAGGGAAATGACCTCCATTTTCTCAAGGGGAAAATACAAAAAGGCGAAGCTGCTGAAATTTATGGTCAGCTTGGCGAAACAGCACCGACCACCGCTCTTAGAGAAGAGGCAAAGGTAAAACAGGCTATGGTCAACGCCCTTGCCGGCAACCATGAGAAAAGTGTTCACCAGGCCATGGCTGTGGCACGGAACTTCAGGAAGGGGCGGCTTTTAACCGAAGCCAGAACTCTTATTATAACCCAACTACCTGATCTTCTTACAGAGCTGGTTAATAAAGAAAGATTTGTTCATGCTCTGGTGCTCGCCAAGCAAAACAGAGATTTTTTCATCCGGGGCTGGTTGAATATCGAAATTCTCCATGACCTCGCAGCAGCCTATACAGAAATAGGGCTCCATGAACGGGCAGTTCGCACCTACATTTATATCCTTAATGTTGCAGGCAAAGAAGAACGGGAAAGGACATTTTTACCGATGTTGCGAGCCCTTTATAAAAACAGCAGTTATGCCATGCTCGAAGATTACGCAGATCAATATTACTTAAATTATGGTGTAACTGAAAATTATAGGGAGATTTTCCTCCTTCGTCTCAAGGCTCTTAAGCAGTTAAACACAGGTAACATAGGCCATATCCTTCGTCTTCTTGATAATCCATCCCGGCCTTCTTCCCTTGAAATTTACCGGCTTGCTGCCCGAATATATTTTGAATCTGACAGGTGGGATGATACCATAAACATTCTTAATAAAATAAAAGAATTCCCCAAGCTTACAGGTGAAAACAATATCCGGGAACAACCAGCGGAGCAGGCAAAAGAGGAAAAGTATATGCTTGGTGAAGCCCTGTTTCAGGCAGGCAATCTTGAACGGGCTGAAAATATATTGTCCTGGTTTGAGACTGACGAGACATGGCATGATCAGGCACTATTCAGACTGGCAGAGATAAGCCTTAAGCGGGGAGAGACAGAAAAGGCACTTAAGAGGTTTGAAAAACTTTCCGAAAAAGGAAAGAGTCGTCTCTGGAAAAAAATGGCTTCGGAGAGAATCGAAATTATCCGGTTAATGAGTCTACAATAAATAACTTAGACATATAATACTGCCCCTTGCCCGTCTCTATTGCACTAAGAACAAAAAATCTTTACATATCAAAAAAATAATCTAACCTGAAACTTATAAGTGGAGGAACGAATAAAATGATTTCCATTCAACAATTTGACACTACCATGAATCTTCTTGGTAAGGTTCTTGATCTCCGCAGCAAAAACCAGGAGATCATAAGCTCAAACATTGCCAATGCGGAAACACCTCACTACTCCGCAGTTTCCTTTGAATTTGAGAATCAGCTCCGAAATGCAATGGACAGAGGGAACGCCGGAGGGCTAAAGCCGGTTCCCGGACACGGTGGTCACATCCCCCTGTCTTCTGAAAATCTCTCGTCCGTACAGGGGGTTATAGTAACCCATCCGGATAAAACCGGTGTCGGCGACCGAAACTCTGTCAGTGTGGATAAAGAGATGATGAACCTCTCGAAAAATCAGATACTTTTTGAAGCCGCCATCACCATGCTTAACAAAAAGATGTCACTTCTTAAATATGCCGCCAACGATGGCAGATAAATTGCATAACCGTGATATTAAGGAATGTACATTAAATAAGGATAACATACCAGCCCCACAGAGGATAACATGGAAATATTTACCACATTCAAGATAGCTGCTTCAGCCATGCAGGCTCAAAAAACAAGACTGAATATCACCAGCTCAAACCTTGCCAATGTTGAAACAACTTCAACTCCGGAAGGGGGACCATACAAGAGAAAATCCGTCTATTTTGAATCAAAGCCCATTACCTTTGCCAACCAGCTCCACAGCAGTTTGAACAGCGGCATAAGCGGAGTAAGGGTTGCAAAGATTCTTGAAGATGAATCTCCACCTCTAAAAATATATAATCCCGCCCATCCTGATGCTGGTGATGATGGCTATGTTGCAATGCCAAATATAAATGTTCTCAAAGAGATGACAGACATGAGTTCGGCAACAAGATCCTATGAGGCCAACACAACTGCAATAAAATCTGCAAAACGAATGGCCATGAAAGCCCTTGAAATAGGAAGGTAAACTATGCAGCCCATCAATGAAATACAGGTAGGTGCACTTCAACCATCAGGTACCGGGACAACAGCCGTAAAAGCAGTTGAACAGGATTTTGCCAATATGTTGACTAACCTGGTCAGTGATGTCAACAACCAGAAGCAGGCTGCGGACATGGCCATCCAGGATGTTCATGCCGGCAGGGCAACTAATCTCCACGACACCATGATTGCCATGGAGCAGGCGGAAATTTCTCTTCGCTTCATGGTTCAGGTACGCAACAAGGCAATGGAAGCCTATCAGGAAATTATGCGGATGCAGGTATGACATTGCCTGATAGTCCTTCTATTCGAATGTTCACTATTTTTCTTTACATTATTTAACCATCCGAACAATAAACAACCATGGCTGAGCAAACTGAAGTCACAACCACAACCGCAACAACCCCTATGGCGGATAGCCCCCCTCCGCCGCCACCACCGGCACCCAAAAGTGGCACAGCTATCCTTGGCGAAAGAATAAAGACCTGGCCATTACCCCGAAAACTTGCTCTGGGGGCAATAATCCTGCTCTCTGTGGTTCTCTTTGCCTTTATTATTATCCAGACAAAAACAGCTGACTACCAGGTGCTTTATGCCAACATGGGCAGTGGCGATGCCGCATCCATGGTCGCCTGGCTGAAAGACAACAATACCCCCTATCAACTGACTAATAACGGCAGAAACATTGAAGTCGCCGCCGCAGATGTCCATGAACTCCGCCTTCAACTTGCCTCGGCAGGTCTGCCCCAGGGTGGCGGGATCGGTTTTGAAATTTTTGACAAGCAATCTTTTGCCCTGACCGATTTTGTTCAGAATGTAAACTATACACGGGCCCTGCAGGGAGAACTCGCCCGTACCGTGGCCTCCTTAACCCCTGTTGAAAGTGCCAGGGTGCATCTTGCTCTCCCGGAGAAACGACTCTTTAGAAACCAGCAGAAAGATGCCACAGCTTCTGTTATTGTCACCCTCCGCCCAGGCCAGAGGCTCAGTGAAGAGCAGGTTCAGGGTATAATGCACCTTGTTTCCGGCTCCATAGAAGGTCTAAAGTCTGAGAACATTACGATTATTGACCAGAATGGCAGAGTTTTAACTACTCCTCAGGGGAAAGGTTTGCTCGGAACAGTGTCACCGGATATGCTGGATTTCCAGATTCAGGTGGAGAACAAACTCCAGGAACGGGCTCAGGCATTATTGGATAGAGTTGTTGGCCCGGAGGCGGCCATGGTCAGGGTTAATGCCACCCTTGATTTTGCCAGATTTGAAAAAACAGAGGAAGTCTTTGACCCGGAAGAACCGGTAATCCGCAGTGAACAAGTCGATGAAGAACAATCCGGAACCGCAGCAAGAGCCAGCGGTGTTCCTGGGGTAGAGTCAAACCTGTATGGTGGCGACGCTGCCGCCGCTGCCGGCAGCCCCACGGCCAGTCGTTCCAGCCGGACAACGAATTTTGAAATAAGCAAAGTTATCTCAAAAACAATCAACCCGGTGGGGACTCTGCAAAAGCTGTCAGTCTCAGTCCTGGTCGCCGACAAAATTGTTGCCGCCACAGAAACAGAAGCAGAAAAAACTGTTCCCCGTTCCGAAGAGGAGTTGGATAACCTGCAAAAAATGATCTCATCGGCCCTTGGTCTTAACCTTGGCCGTGGAGACCAGATAGAGGTTATTTCCATGCCGTTTGTTGAATCAACAAAACTCATTGAGGAAATTGGAGTTGAAGAAAATGTCCTATACTCATATCTGCCGCTTATTCGCTACGGATTGCTCCTTTTTGCTGCTCTTTTAGTTTATTTTTTCCTTGTCCGCCCGGTTA
>CAZEMY010000119.1:0-7368 GCA_964513405.1 uncultured Desulfobulbaceae bacterium | reverse complement strand
TCTACGCTATCTGGATATTGCCCCAGGTTTGTTCTATTCGCCTCTCCCGTTATATATTAGTCATATGCGGGTGAGGCGAATAGGGCAAAAATGGGGTTATAGCCGAACATTTACACTGTAACCATGCAGTTTGACGCAAAGATACCAGCCGGAGAGCTGGCTGACAAATGGAGAAACCGCAAGTTTGAAAACAATCTGGTTAACCCTGCCAATAAACGAAAATATGAAATAATTATCGTTGGTACGGGCTTAGCCGGTGCTTCGGCGGCAGCGACCCTTGCTGAGTTGGGCTATAATGTGAAAATATTCTGCATTGCAGACAGCCCAAGGAGAGCCCATTCTATTTCTGCTCAGGGCGGCATTAATGCAGCTAAAAATTACCAGAACGACGGAGATTCAATTTTCCGACTTTTTTATGACACCATAAAAGGCGGTGATTTTCGGGCCAGAGAAGCCAATGTCTATCGTCTAGCCGAGGTGGCCAATGATATAATGGATCAATGCGTGGCTCAGGGGATTCCCTTTGCCCGTGAATATGGCGGTACTCTTGCCAACCGGTCTTTTGGCGGTGCTCAGGTATCCAGAACCTTTTATGCCCGCGGTCAGACCGGGCAGCAGCTTCTCCTTGGGGCATATTCAGCTATGATGCGTCAGGTGGCAGCTGGAAAAGTCACCCTTTATCCCCGCCGGGAAATGATGGAACTTGTCCTGAGCTGTGGCAGAGCAACTGGTATAATTTGCCGCAACCTGATAACCGGGCAGTTGGAGAGGTACAGTGGACACAGTGTAGTACTGGCAACCGGTGGTTATGGCAATGCTTTTTACCTGTCAACCAATGCCATTGCCTGCAATGTTACTGCAATCTGGAGGGCATACAAACAGGGAGCCGGCTTTGCCAATCCCGGTTTTGTCCAGATTCACCCTACCTGTATCCCTGTTCACGGGGATTACCAGTCAAAACTTACCTTGATGAGTGAGAGCCTGCGCAATGACGGACGGGTTTGGGTGCCGAAGAAAAAAGGGGATACCAGGGCTGCCGGTGATATTCCGGAAAACGAGCGGGATTATTTTCTGGAGAGAAAATATCCGGGATTCGGCAATCTGGTTCCCCGCGATGTTGCATCCCGTAACGCCAAGGAAGTCTGTGATGAGGGCAAGGGAGCCGGGGATACCGGGCTGGCGGTTTATCTTGACTTTGCCGAGGCAATCAAGCGGGATGGTATAAAGGTTATCCTGAAAAAATATGGTAATCTCTTTCATATGTATGAAAAGATTACCGACCGGAATCCAACCCGGGAGCCAATGAGCATCTATCCGGCAGTCCATTACACCATGGGCGGGTTATGGGTTGACTACAACCTTATGTCTAACATTCCAGGGTTATTTGTCATCGGTGAGGCCAACTTTTCAGACCATGGTGCTAACCGCCTTGGTGCGTCAGCCCTCATGCAGGGCTTGGCCGACGGATATTTTATTTTACCCTATACCATGGGAAATTACCTTGCCAAAAGCGATGCCTGTGATCTCAGCACCTCTCTTGAGCCATATGACCAGGCCGAACAGTTAATCAAAAGCAAAACAAAAAAGCTCCTTAAAAATAACGGGGCGAACAAGAAAGGAATGCATACCGCAGCATATTATCATCGCCAGCTTGGCGAGGTTCTCTGGGATAACTGTGGAATGGCACGCAATAAAAAAGGTCTGCTCTCAGCTCTTGAGAAAATCCCTGAAATCAGAGAGGAATTCTGGAGTAATGTCATCGTGCCAGGAAAAAATAAGCAGCTTAATCAATCCCTTGAACGAGCAGGCAGGGTTGCCGATTATCTGGAATTTTCTGAACTTATGGTGAAAGATGCCCTGGAAAGGGAAGAATCATGCGGGTGTCACCTGCGGGAAGAAAGCCAGACTAAAGAACACGAAGCGAGACGGGATGATGAACAATTTTCCCATGTCTCAATCTGGGAATACAAGGGCAAAGAACAGGAACCCGTCCACCATAAGGAAAAACTGGTCTTTAAGGCCGTAACTCCATCTCAACGCAGCTACAAATAATAGTCATTGTTTGACTTTCTGCCAAGAAAGAATATAATGAGCATAAAAACAAAAACGATATCTCTTATAATCAAAATATGGCGGCAGGACGGACCCTGGGTATCAGGTCTTTTCGAGATCAATCAACTCGCAAAAATAGACACCGACATGTCTTTTCTTGAGATGTTGGATGTACTCAACGAAAAGCTGACCATGGAAGGCAGAGAGCCGGTGGCCTTTGACCATGACTGCCGGGAAGGAATATGCGGGATGTGCGGGTTTATAATAGACGGTATTGCCCATGGCCCTGAACGGGAAACCACCCTGTGCCAACTCCATATGCGCCATTTCAGGGATGGACAAACCATCACCATCGAGCCGTTTCGAGCCAAAGGGTTTCCAATCATCAAGGATCTGATTGTTGACCGCTCCTCATTTGACCATATTATAGGTGCTGGCGGCTATATATCCATAAACACTGGTTCTGCCCCTGACGGCAACTCCATTCTCATACCACAAGACATGGCGGAACAGGCCATGGATGCGGCAGCATGTATCGGCTGCGGAGCCTGTGTCGCCGCCTGCCCCAATGCTTCCGCCATGCTGTTTGTTGGGGCAAAAGTTTCCCAGCTTGCCCTTCTTCCCCAGGGGAATCCTGAGAGAAAAAAACGGGCTTTATCCATGGTTAAGGTCATGGATAAAGCCGGGTTTGGTAACTGTTCAAACGAGCTTGAATGTGAAAATGTCTGCCCAAAAGGAATTTCCATCCGCAATGTTGCCCGCCTTAACCGGGAATATATGCGGGCCTTCTTATGAGCCTGTCCGAGAATGCATTTTTCCCCATCTCTGCGTTATTTCCAAAAAAATATGCTCGCGATATCACCTATATGGCTGTGCTATTTTTTGAAAATGCCTTGACCTGAGAAAAAATGCCTATTCTCGGACAAGCTCATAAGTGGAAATTAACTCCATTAAAAAATAACTGAGATTAACAATATGTGTCCTGTAGCCCTGACTGATACTGTAAGCATAAGTTACACCGCTACCATTGAAGATGGTGAAATAGTTGAAAAAGTACCGGCAAACAAACCTGTCTATCTGAGCATTGGCTCCGGCGTGGTTCTTAAAGCCGTGGAGGCATCCCTGCTTGGCATGGAACCCGGCGAAACACGAATCGTTACCATCCTGCCGGAAGACGCCTACGGAGATCATCACGAAAAACTGGTTCATGATATAAATCTTTCTGTTTTTGATAACAGGATTGAGCCTAAACCGGGGATGATTATCTCTCTTGCCGTTGAAAAAGATGGCCGCCGGCAGCAAGTTCCAGCGACTGTTTTGGCTGTTGACAGCCAGACAGTAAAGGTTGACTATAACCATCCCCTTGCCGGCAAGCCCGTCACCTATACGGTGACACTCCACGCCATCGGTACCTGAATCAGAAGACAGAGGTCAGAGGACAGAATAGTTAGTGCTTCGCATTCGGAGTCTCCGCTATCTACTTGGTTTATCTGTTTTCTGCCCTCTGTATAATAAATGTCTCTGATACTGATAGACATAGGCAAGGCTAAATGTTATCGCACCGAACATATCTGCGACTATATCCATCACATCCGGTTCCCGTCCGGGAATAAAAGATTGATGAAATTCATCACTTATTGCATAAAGTAAACAGAAGAGAATAACCCCGCCCCATATCCTCCACAGATAATCAGGAGTAACCCGGTTATGGATCCCGTACCATACGGTTGCCGCCAGAGTACCATAAATCAGAACATGTGCCAGTTTATCAATAGACGGTATATCTGGAAGATCCAGCGAGTCACCGCTCTGATGGGAAAGATAAAAAATTGTCCCCATGACCAGCACCATGGGAATAAATCGATACCAGCGAAAAGTTGTGTTCATATGTTAATTCCAGGTTTTCTTTCACAGCAAGCGGACAGCCGGTGCGATTCTTATTCCGCTCCCCCGACTTTGCCAACATAGTTGAAACACTATATTTTTTTACCAGTATTTTCAGGTAACACCCAGGCAATCAATATAAACACAACCGCTATGCCGCCAGCAACAGCAAGAGAAGGAACTGATGGAATCAGGGTTATGTATTTTTCCGGATTAGTCTCGGCAAGGGTTGCTTTCCCCCCGGCTATTTTATCGAACAAAACCGTGGATTTTAACAAACCATAAGCCAGGGTGAAAATAAATGCCCCTACAAGTCCGCCCAAAATAAAAGTTAATGCATCTTTTCTGCCGGCACCGGCGGCAACTATTCCGGTTCCCGGACAAAAAGCGGATATAGCCCATCCTATTCCCATAATAGCACCACCAACGATGACTCCGATGTATGCAGTCTTCACGCTAAGGTTGCTGTTGTCAATAACCCCTAATGCCATTAGTGCAAATAACAACAAACTACTCAGGCCTATACCCAAGAATATGGCTTTCATCAAATGCAAATCTTTAAGGCGTAGCATACCAATCATTTTTTGAGGATTGGCAGCCCCTACTTTTTGGAGAACAAAACCAAAAACTAAACCGGTAATTATTGCCAGGATAATTTCCATATCACTTGCCCCCTTTATACATAAATATAGCCACAGGCACTGCCAGTCCAAAAGCACCCATGGCAAACAGATAACCACTCAGTGAGGTCTGCATCATCCCGCTCATCATGTGTCCACTTGTACAACCCCCAGCCAAGCGGGCCCCAAACAGCACCAATACCCCACCGACAAAGGTGAATGCGTAACGCTTGGTTGGCGAATCACCAAATCTGGCACGCCACACTTCAGGAACAATTAATTCTTTCTTATCTGTCTTATCTGTCTTGGTTGACTGGAGTTTAGAGGCTAAAATTCCTCCCACAAACATGGACAGCACAAAAACAAAGCTGTAGTTCAGAGGGTTAGCTATACTTTTTGCGTATTTACCACCGCTTTTGTTAAGGTACGGATTAGGGCTTGAGTAACCTGTAGGTGATTTGACATCCTCCACAACCACATCTTTTGAAAATAAATCCCAAACAATTCCATTCAATATAACAAACTGAGTGGACACGCCTATTGGCTTTACGAGAACAACAGCAAGCAAAAAGGCAAAAGCGAGTGCCACCCCGCTCACCTTCCAATTCCATTGTTTTTGATAAATAATATCTTTCATAAATAATCTCCCTAAAAAGGTTTTTATTTTTTCTTCTTATCGCCACTAGTCATTAATTATTTTTTTCATTTCATACAGCAATTGTAAAGCCTCCATGGGGTTAGTTTTATCGGGATCAACGCCAGACAACAGCTCCCTTACAGGGTCTTTATCCTGAGAGGAGAACAGTTCCATCTGGTATGGCTGTTTGCTTTTCCCTTGACCGTACCTGACAATTTCAGGCGAAACCGCACCTTCACTCTCAATTTGTTTAAGAATCTCCTTGGCCCTTTTAATAACCTGTCCTGGAACTCCGGCAAGTTCTGCAACCTGAATTCCGTAGCTGCGATTGGTAGCCCCTTCAATCAGTTTATGAAGAAAAATAATCGAATTTTCCCATTCCCGGACAGCGATGGAAAAATTTCTGATCCGTTTGTGAGTGGTTGCAAGGGTGGTAAGTTCATGATAATGGGTGGCAAAGAGAGTTTTTATTCCCCTGCCATCTTTAGTTACCAATTCCTCCGCCACCGACCAGGCAATGGCAAGACCGTCATAGGTTGAGGTTCCACGACCTATCTCATCAAGAATAACCAGGCTGTTTTCAGTGGCATTGTTAAGGATGTTTGCGGTTTCATTCATCTCCACCATAAAAGTGGACTGACCACGGCGAAGGTTGTCCATCGCACCGACCCTGGTAAATATCCGGTCAACCAGGCATATATCTGCTTTATCCGCAGGCACAAAACTGCCGATATGGGCCATAAGGACAATCAGTGCGGTCTGTCTCAGGACTGTAGACTTACCCGCCATGTTGGGACCGGTGATGAGTAGCAATTGTTGTTTTTCATGGTCTAAGTGAATATCGTTGGCAACAAATCTGCCCACCTCAATTGTTCGCTCAATCACCGGATGGCGACCTTCTTCAATGGTTATCACTTGCTCGTTGTTGATGTTTGGGCGGGTATAATGATATTTTTTGGCAATACTGGCAAGGCTGGTGAGAAAATCAATCCTGGCTATGACAGAAGCGGTGTTTAAAAGCCTCTCGGACCGGGACGCCATTTCCTGTCTGATTTCGACAAAAAGCCTATATTCCAGTTCCAGCCGTTTTTCCTGGGCGGAACTTATTTTATTTTCCAGCTCTTTTAGTTCCGGGCTGATAAATCTCTCCGCATTAACCAAAGTCTGTTTACGGATAAAATCATCAGGGATTGTTGCCGTCTGGACCCTGCTTACTTCAAAAAAATAACCAAAGACCCGGTTATAACCGACTTTAAGCTTAGGATTACCGGTTCTTTCCCGCTCCTTTGTCTCAAGAGAGGCGATTAATTTTTTACCGTCTCTAAGAAGAACAATCAACTCGTCAAGTTCTTCGTGAAAACCTTCTTTTATAAGTTTTCCTTCTCTTAAATGTATTGGTGCATCGTCTCTGATGGCGTTGTTGATTAACTTGTATATATCACTTAACGCATCAAGTTCTTTACCAATATCAGAAACCAGCCCCGGCGGGCTGGAGATGAGTATTTTTTTAAGTTCAGGTAAACCGGCAAGAGAAATCCCCAGACTATTCATGTCCCTGGCATTACCCTGACCAAGGACAAGGCGGCTGCATAGCCGCTCCAGATCATAGATTTCGTTTAAGATTACGCGAATGTTTTTCAGAAGAGGCTGGTCAAGAAGCAGAGATTCCACCGCCGCCAAACGGCTGACAATTTCATCTTTTTGCTGGAGAGGGAAAAGAATCTGTTTTTTAAGAAAACGAGCCCCCATGGGGGTACAGGTCATGTCAATTATAGAGAGTAAAGAACCCTCTCTTTTCCCACCGGTTATGGTTTCGGTTAATTCAAGGTTACGCCGGGATGATTCGTCAATCCCCATGGAGATTTTTTTGTCAATGGGGCTAATTTTTCTTATATACGATATCTCTGTTTTCTGGGTTTCATGGATATAGGCAAGCAGTCCACCTGCTGCCCTGATGCCGGTTTGAAGATGATCGCAGCCAAATCCGGCCAGATTTGCAGTCCTAAAATGTTCGGTCAGGGTTATGAGTGGTGTGTCTTTGTCAAAATCTGAGTCACCACGAAATGTCAGACACACCCCTTCCATGACAATGGAGATAAGATCAAGAATGGGAGCAAGATTTTTTTTATCCTGTTCCGGAACCAAAATCTCAGCCGGCTCCATCAGGGTAAGAGC
>CAZEMY010000118.1:0-7384 GCA_964513405.1 uncultured Desulfobulbaceae bacterium | reverse complement strand
TCTAATCTGCTCCCCAGAACTTGTCAATATTAAAATTGAGCTGCTCTGAGTTTTTTTCACTGTTCTTTTGTTACCCAGCAGGATTGTCTCGTAACCCTGTCGATAAGCAACGAGGCGGGAACCTACAGGAAATACTACGACCTGTCAACAGAAAAAAGACAGAAGGTTTACTTTTCCCCTCCATTATCGCTATATGCTCCCTTTTAACTATTTATATCTTATGGATATAGCGATAATATTTCATTTAAAGCAGATTGTTAAAATAAACCTGTATAGCTCAGACCTATAAATAGAAGGATAAAAACAAGAATGCTCTTTATTACTGTTTCCGGCACAAAGCGTTGCAACCTTGCCCCGCAGTACATGCCAAAAAAGCCTCCTGCCCCAAAAAGTATGCCAAGGCGCCAGTCGGGAGCTATGGCCATGTCCGGGTAAAGCGGAGCGATTGCTTGAAAAAAAAGAACTCCGGCAATGGAGGTGATCAGGGTACCCATAAGGGCTGCCCCGGCGACCGTGTGAACAGGCAGCCTGAAAAACGAAACAAAAAGCGGGGCGATGATTGCACCGCCTCCGATTCCATATGCACCCCCAATTACACCGACGACCAGGCTCAGTGACATCAGGGATATGGTTGAGACCCTGTATTCTTCTCCGCCAAACGAATACCCAAGGTAGAGAGGAGTTATGTGGCAATTACTGACAGGACCGCTTCTCTGTTGAACTGTGGCCTTTTCCCTTCTTTTAAAGATATCCAATAGCAGCCGGATACCTATATAAAGAAGAATGATTGCAACAAACTTTTTAAACATTGCCGGATCAGGGAGATATTTTATCCTGATCATCGCACCTGCGAAAACACCGGGCAGAGTTCCAGTGATAACCACCCAGGTCAGAGGCCAAACCATACGGTTTTCTTTTATATAGCGATATACTCCACTGGGAATAGCTACAATGTTATATATATGGTTGGTAGCACTTACAGCAGGAGCCGTGAACCTCAGGTAACTTACCTGGAAAGGCAGAAGGAGGAAGGCACCGGAAACCCCGGCCATGGAGGTAAATAAAGAAATAACAAAAGCAACGAGTGGCGGTACCCATAGCTGTACTTCTATACCTGCGACAGGAAAATACATGGCTTCACCTGTTTATCTTGTCAGGAGTACGAGTTTTCCCGGGAAAATCAAATCGTATGTGAGGATTACTATATACCGACCGCTATTTCTCTTCTGTCCATTTGCCAAGAGTTTCGATAATTAATTTTGCCTGTTTGGCACTTGATATATTAAATTTTGACTTAGGCAAATATTTACCATCTCTTTTCTGATACCTTCTGATTGTATACTTATCCAGACCATATTCCTTTTTACTGCGGTTAAAGTCCTGGTAGCGAAAAAGAATGGTTGTCCACGCACCCTTGGAAAGGACCTCCTTATCGAGTTCCTTCACAATAAGGGTGCCATCTTCTTCATAATTTATGGTTATTTCATCTATCTCAGCACTCATAAAAACTCCGTGTATATAAATTAACTGGTGGCAATTTCGAAAGTTATACTTATTTTTTGTTATGCTCTTTTTTATACCCCCAGTCAACCTGTATTTTAACACAGGCCAGATAAACCTGTACCAAACAATCACAACATGCCAATATTAAAAACATTAGCGAAAAGAATGTCCAATAACTTCGGCGATCGTGTTACTTATATTACGCAAGTATCTTTGACAAAGATATCTGGCAAACATATAATAGAATATCCCATGGTTGTCGATATGTTTACATATCAGTTTTCTTTAAACCGGATTATCCATAAACGGGTTTTATAAAATTATCGTATACTGCTGACTCTGACTATGCATGCACCGGTTAAAAAAAATTTTAAAGATGAAATCCTCAATAAGATTTACGAGGACAACAAACAATTGCGTAAGAATAGCTACAGGGGTGCCAGCAAAGCAAAGCAGTATCGTCGTAACCGCCATCTTGTTAAGATGTCGACAGTAATTATGCTGGCAGTACTTTTAACCGCCAGCAGGTTTTTTGCTTTTCCTGTTTTCTTTACAGAAGAGTCGCAATTGATAGAAATCAAAACAGCGGCAGCCATACCCTGGTCCGATGTTGTCATGAGGGAGGCGGGCGAAGTCGCGAATCCTGTGCCATTGTTAATTGATACATCCAGGGACAGGTTACTCAACTACAGCATGCTGCTAAACGATGAACGGATACGGGTCAGCTCTGTATTTGGACTTGATGTACGAACCATTGTCATTGACCCCGGCCATGGTGGCAGGGATCCGGGTGCAGTGGGGAGCCTGGGTACCTACGAGAAAGAGATAGTCCTTGATATTGGGCTCAGGCTTCGTACTCTTCTTGCAGAAAGTGGTCGTTATGAGATTTTCATGACGAGAGATAGCGATGTTTTTATTTCTCTGGCAGATAGGGTTAAATTTGCCAACGACAAGCAAGCCGATTTATTTATCTCTATTCATGTTAATGCATTACCACAGAAAAATTATAACCTGGTCGAGACCTTTTATTTTGGCCCCCCTGAGGATAAACACGCTCTGCTTCTTGCCGAGCTGGAAAATCGTGGCTCTGAGATCAAGACCGGCGATTTTAAACGCATGGTTGAAAAAATTGGCAACACCATGAAAACCCAGGAATCAGCCCTGCTTGCCGCCTCAATCCAGCAAAATCTTTTTGCCAACCTGAGCAGAGATAATAAATATATTTTTGATCACGGCACCAAGACAGCACCTTTTGTAGTGTTGCTCGGCGTTGACGCTCCAAGTGTATTGGTGGAAATGTCATGTATCAGTTACAAGGGAGAAGAAATTAATTTACAAAAACCGGAGTATCGCAACCGCATAACAGAGTCAATTAAAGAGGGAATAGTTTCCTATCTTGAAGATAAACATTTACATATCGCTGATGGAGAATCAAATGACCAGAGGAAAAACAGAAAAGAAGAGTACAGAAAAAGTGGCTGACAAGCCGTTGCTTGTCGGCATAGACCTTGGAACTTCGCGCAGTTCAATCTCGGCAGACAACGGGAAGAAAGAGTGGGTAGAGAGTTATGTCGGCTGGCCCAAGGACTTTATTGCCAGAAAAGTAGTAGGGAAATCTATACTTTTCGGTGCGGACGCAGTTGCCCATCGACTCTCTCTCGATATGTATCGACCCTTGAAAAACGGGGTCATAAAAGAGGGTACCGCCCGGGATGAGGAAGCAGTCAAGGAGTTGATAAGCCATCTTGTTACTCTTGTAAACGGCAACTCTGATAATAGATCAATCCGGGCCGTGGTTGGCGTTCCGGCTGAATCTTTCAAGGTGAACAAAATAGCCCTTAAAAAAGCTGTGTCTGAGTTTGCCGAATCCTTGATGGTGGTTTCGGAGCCTTTCTCTGTAGCCTACGGGGTAGAGGCATTAGATAATGCCATGGTTATTGATATTGGTGCTGGTACGGTTGATTTCTGTATAATGCACGGGACTGTTCCCGGCGAGGACGACCAGAGAACTGTATTGACAGCAGGGGACTATATTGATCAACAGTTATATAATTCTCTCAAGGAACGCTACCCCGCTGCTGATTTCAATCTAAACATGATTCGCCGTTTCAAGGAAGAACATAGTTTTATCGGAGAGAATGGTGACAAGATTGAGGTAGACATTCCGGTAGAAGGCAAAGCCACCAGACATGATATCACCGATGATCTAAAGAGAGCATGTGAATCTATTCTGCCGGCAATCGTGGAGACAACCATTGAGCTGATTGCCAGGTTTGACCCTGAATATCAGGGTATTATCCGCCAAAACATCATTCTTGCCGGTGGCGGCAGTCAAATTAAAGGACTGCCCGACCATCTCAAAAAGGTTCTTGGTGAATATGGTCCTGCCGGGGTACAGGCGGTGGAGGATCCTCTCTTCAGCGGCTCAGACGGTGCTTTGGCCCTGGCAAAGGAAATGCCCGATGATTACTGGACAGATTTAAAGTGATATAAAACCGTTCTAATATTGCCCCTATTTTCGCCCGATTCCCTCACCCGCATCCGGCACTCACCAGCTTATTCAACCTTATTTCTTCAATACTCGGTGAGTGCCGGATGCGGGTGAGGCTAATCGGTAGAGGCAAGGCATGCCTTGTCTCTACCGTAGACTTCGAGCGTAGACTCCGTGGGGTGTGATAGCCGAACATTTACATTAAATACGCCACAAGCCCCCTGAACACGACAGCATAATAATATATTAAAAATATCTGCCATAAAAAGGGTGACTTTTACCCTTTCTTCATATAGGGTGTACCCCTATAACCTATATTTTAAATTAAAAAAGAGATAATCATGAGCTTATGCGGAACAGATCAGGACAAGAGTCGGCTGGTAAGTAGATTAAGGCGCATCGAAGGACAGGTTAGAGGACTTGGCACAATGGTTGAGGAAGACCAGGACTGTATGGATGTGCTGCGTCAGGTTACATCGGCATCAGGTGCCCTGCGCGGGGTCTGGATGCAGATAGTTGGTGACCATATCAGAGGGTGTTTGCAAAATGCCAGCCTGGACAACGAAAACCGTGACCAGCTTATTGAGGAATTAATGGAGCATCTGAGCAAGATCAGGTAACAATTTTTTTTATCCAGTTTGCATATAATTGCTGATGGCAAAAAGTTTCGACGCAAACTTAAAGCTGTTAGTGCAGCAACCTTGTGTTCATATTTAGATACAATTACATCCTCTTAAACATAACCATGGAAACCAGCTAAAACCATATACTGGTTTTAAAACCTACATTTTGGAAAAACATGCACTCCTTAACCAGACAGCAACTCAGCCACACCCACATATACGACCAGTGCAGCAAAAGCAATGAAAGAAAAACCATGATCGTGATTATTCTTACTTTTGTCACAATGGTACTGGAAATAAGCACCGGGATGCTCACCGGATCCATGGCTTTACTTGCTGATGGTTACCATATGGGAACCCACGCCCTGGCTCTGGGTATTACCTGGTTTGCTTATATTATGTCCAGGCGGTATTCAGATACAAAAGAATTCAGCTTCGGTACTGGTAAATTCGGAGTTCTTGCGGGTTTTACCTCCGCCCTCTTTCTTGGGGCAACGGCAATTCACATAATTTTTGAGTCCATCCATCGTTTCTTTAGACCTGTTGAGATTGGTTTTAGCGAGGCAATCACTGTGGCTGTTATAGGTCTGATTGTCAACATCATAAGCGTCTGGATTTTGCAGGGCAACAATCACCATAACCATGGTCATCATGCTCACGACCATGCTCACCATCACCATGAAGACCACAACCTGAAAGCAGCCTATCTACATGTTTTGGCAGATGCCCTTACATCAGTACTAGCAATCATTGCCCTGCTGGCCGGAAAATATTTTGGTCTGGTAGCTCTTGATCCGTTGATGGGCATCGTCGGCGGTATACTTATATGGAAATGGGCATGGGGATTGCTAAAATCATGTGGCCTTATCCTCCTTGATGGCAGCCATGATGACAAAACAAAGCAGAAAATTATCGCTGCCATGGAAGACGACAATGATACCAGGGTGGTTGATTTTCATATGTGGAACTTAAGTTCCAACAGCTTTGGATTAATCGTCAGCATAGTTGCCAACACACCGAAACCATACCAGGAATACCACAAGCGTCTTGGAGTAATTAATAATCTTGATCACATCACCATAGAAATCCACTCCTGCGAAGATAAGACCTGCACCTGTCAAACAAACACCTGAGGCAGGTTGGAGTGATCAAGTAAAAGCAGACAGTTTTGAGGCAGGGAGATAGTAAAAACTGAAATTTCCCGTTTTTATTTTTATGTAAAATCTTTTCAAAAGCTGTATCTTATTGAAACAGGCAACTTTTTTCTTGGTGCAGGATTCGTGCGTCAAGAGATAACAAAATGGGGTTTTGCTACTTGCATGGCAAACACCGTAAAAAACAATTTTTTTCCCATTGCAGTGGTACGACGATACCGCTTGGGTACTTATAAAAACCGGGAAACTTCAGATAGGAAAAAGAGGACGACCCTGAATCAATTAGTATTGTGTCACCATGTTTTCCAGCATACTGCAAAAACGAAAAAAACTTACCTGCCTAATTTTTGCATTAATTATACATTAATATTAATCTTAAGTTGCGGAGAATAGTTAAAAAAAAAATTGACTGACTTTAGTCAACAATAAAGCATACAATCTAATTATTGTGAAACAACATGAAAAATAAATCATTAGATAAAGACCACAAGCCTGCTTCTGCTTGGTTAGCCGAACAAAACAGAAATATTAAAACTAATATTTCTGATTCAGAAATAATCATTAAAAACTTCTTTGATGCCGTCAACAGTAAAACTGACATAAAACCAACTGGCAATATAACATCCTTATCTAGAATGGTACAGTCAGTAACTGAACTTGAACAAGATGGTATTCTTGAAAAAAATGAGGCTAAGGTACTATTAGAATTTGTTGTTCAGAAATTTATAGAATCTAAATTCGATAAATTTTTAGAAGGATTGCAAATTGATAATGATTACAGATTGTTCGTTGCTTCTTCAAACTATTTTAAGAATTAGCATTTTAACACACTCTATTATCCACCAACTACATTTAAGTTTATATTATGTCAGAAACAATTGAGCTAAATGGTACTGAAGATATTGAAGAAAATGAAAAAGGAAGTGATGTCGAAAAAGTTTTCGGGAAATTATATAGAAAAAACCCGGAAAAAGTTACAGAAATCATGGCTATGATGGGTGTTGGATCAATGGGCAACCCGCTTCATAATAAAATGAATGAGGAACACATAACACAAGTACTTGATTTGGCGACAAAGCATGATGAAAGAGAATACAATGTTCATATGTCAAACCAAGACAAGGGTGATAAACAAACATTCCCATTAAATAGTTTTGCTTAACAATTTTCCTTACAGAAATATGCCCCTCTCAAACAAACACCTGAGACACTGGATATTCGACATAAGCCTAAGCGTGGATAGGTGTAAAAAGTGCGTGGGCATTACACTGCTTAAGCGGTGTAACGAGGGGAAGCGGCGGATACACTAACACGCCAAGCCGCTCGTAACACCGCCCTGCGGTGTGGTCTGCCAATTATGTTATGTCGAATGTCCTGCTGAGACATGAGACAGGTCAAACATTCACAGTCCATGAATTCGAACCCTAAGGAAGAGGAATTAAATAACCTGGACATATAACGCCGCAATTTTCTTGGTAGAGACAAGGCATGCCTTGTCTCTACAGGTTAAAGGCATGCCTTGTCTCTACAAGTTATTTAATCTACATTCCTAAGCAGGCGCTTTAGAGCCGGTATGATTTAAGGTTGCCATGGCGGTTGCCACCATGGAAGAA
>CAZEMY010000117.1:0-7593 GCA_964513405.1 uncultured Desulfobulbaceae bacterium | reverse complement strand
TCTTGGCGGGAATAAATCTATCCATTTCAGAACCGACAATAACCGCCAGAAAGGTGGTTACCGTTAAGGCAAAAGAGGCTGCAAACAACACCACCTCCGGCACTCACCTGCTTGTTGGGTATTGTCGTGTTATATCCGGTGAGTGCCGGATTCAACTCTTTGTTGCTGGCAAATAAAAGGGTGGAAAGCTGAGTTTTATCCCCCATTTCCGCAAGAAATGTGATAAGAAAAATTGTCAGATATACCTTCATTTATTCATATCCTTTATCTGGTTTTTACCTGTTTTAATCTGCCATTGTTTTGCCCTGGTACGATCCTGCCAGAGCCGACTGTAGAGACTTTTATTGTCAATAAGCTCGGCATGTCTGCCGATTTCTTCAACCCGGCCATTTTCGTTTAGAACAATAATCTGATCTGCCGAGGTAATAGTAGAAAGCCGGTGGGCAATAATAATAAGGGTTTTGGATTCAACCAGGGCATTGATTGCATTTTGAACCAGGTATTCGTTGCCGGGGTCCATGGACGCTGTTGCCTCATCAAGAAGGATGACCGGGGCATCCTTTAAAATTGCCCGGGCAATGGATATCCGCTGTTTTTCACCGCCGGAAAGGGTGGCTCCACCCTCACCAACCATAGTTTTATAACCATCAGGCAGTGCATCTATAAAGTCATGGCATTGTGCTGTTTTAGCGGCGGCAATAATCTTTTGCTTGTCGGCATCTTTTGAGCCATAGGCAATGTTCTGATAAATTGTATCATTAAAAAGATATACATCCTGAAAAACCATGCTCACCCGTGCCAGCAACGAGTCAATCTGCATATCCCTTATATCTTTTCCTCCCATTGTTATCCTGCCCGAATCAATATCCCAGAACCTTGCGATCAAACGGGTGATGGTGGTCTTGCCGCTGCCGGAGGGGCCGACAAGGGCGGTGATTGTCTTTTCCGGGATGGTAAAACTTATCCCTTCCAGCACCTTTTCATCCTCATAACTGAAACTGACATCTTCAAAATGAATATCAAATGATTGTAATGGCTGCGATTTATCTTCATCTTCATCTTCATCTTCATCTTCATTTTCAGCATGAGCTTTTGGCTGAGGCAGCGGTTTTGTCTCAAGCAGTTCTTTAAGCATGGTCATACCGGGGCCGGCAAGCCGGAGGATGGCTATAGCTGGAATTAACCTTTTAACCGGGTCATATATTCTGAGACTCATGATAAGAAATATCAAAAATACGGTCAAAGAGATTGTCTCGTTAAAGAGAAAAACCGTTGCCACAAGCAGGGTAACACCAAGACCGAGGTCAAGCATGATCTTGGCACTTATGGTGGGTATGTATGCTTTATTGACCAGGCTGATATTTGTTTTCTTGAAATCGTGCAGGGTTGTGCGGGTTTTGGCAAACTGTCTGTCCGTATCTTTAAAGGCCTTAAGCACTTCAATCCCCTGGACATAATCAATGATCTGAGAGTTAACTCTGGAGAGTGAATCGGATCTTGTTTTTAATCCTCTCTCAAAAACCCTGCTGCCCCAGTATAAAAATGGAACGGCGGCAGGAAAGCAGACCACGGCAGCAAGTGCCAGCCGCCAGTCGATGCACATCAAAACAGCCGGCATGACCAGAATAAAGGTAAAGGCAATAATAAAATCGGAAAAGGCATTGTAAATCGCCGTTTGAATGGCCACCATTTCCTCCACCATCATGGTATTGAGAGTGCCGGTATTTTTTTTTGCAAAATATCCCATTGAGAGTTTTCGCAGATGCTCACCGGCCATGATGCGCAGTTCTTTGACCGTATAGTTGGCTGCTGGCCGGATAATCCGGTTGAACCGATAGGAAAACAGGGCCTGCATAGCAAAGCAAAAAAACATGCCTCCTGTATAAAGAATGACTTTATTAATGGTAAGTGAACCGGCAAGGAGATCATTTAAGCACAGGAAAATAAATACATAGGGTGCCCCCATAAAGATGGATTCAAGTATCTTGTAGATTGTGGCAAGGATTAATTTTCCTTTAAGTTCCGGAACCCAGAGGAGAATTTGCTCTATAAATTTAATCATTTTTTTGCTCCTGCTCATTTTCCAGGATCCAGCCCTGTGAACTTATATGAGCATCCCACATATTTTTGTATAATTCGCTTTTGGCAAGAAGCTCTTCATGGCTGCCACTTGCTGCGACCCTACCTTTATCAAGAACAATAATTTCATCGGCAGAGATAATGGTTGAAAGCCGGTGGGCGATAACTATTAATGTCTTGTTCAAAACCAGCCTGTTAATAGCTTTTTGAATAAGAGCCTCATTTTCAGGATCAATAAAGGCGGTGGCCTCATCAAGGATCAGGATAGGTGCATCTTTTAAAAGGGCTCTGGCAATGGAGATTCTTTGTTTTTCTCCTCCTGATATTCTCGCTCCTTTTTCACCGATAACCGTGTTGTACCCCTGGGGGAGTTTCATGATAAATTCATGGCAGCCGGCGTTTTTTGCAGCCTCTATAATCTTGTCCTCACTAGCATCATGGTTGCCGATTTGCAAATTGGCAAGAACAGTATCATTAAAGAGATAGACATTCTGAAATATAAGAGCGAACTGTTCCATCAGGACATCAGACTCTATATTTCTTATATCGGTTTCACCAAGAGTAATGGAACCGGCATCAATATCCCAGAATCTAGGAATCAAGCGGGCCAGGGTGGTTTTGCCTGCACCGGAGGGGCCGACAATGGCCACAAATCTGCGGGCCGGGATTAAAAAATCAACTCCGGTGAGGGCTTTACTTTTTTTATCATAACTAAATTCAATATTGGTGCCGGTAATTGATTCGCCAGGCAGGGCCGGGTTATCAGGTTCCCTCAACGGTTCTGCTGACAGGATTGCATTGATACGGTGATGACACTCTGTGTTATGCTCCATAGCCCGACCAAACATGATCATCACCCACATGGGAGAGCCAAAGCCAATCCCCATAAGTAAAAAAAATACCAGTTTGCCAAGGTCAATCATATCATACAGATACATAACAGCACCCACCGGCAGGATAAACAGAATATTGGCGGTGATTGAGATGGTGAAAATGGTCATGGGCAGATACCAGCGTTCACTGGCCTTATCTTCAAGTTCAAGACAGGAGTTAATGGAACCTGAATACTTGGAAAAAGATTCAACCGTATGGTTAAATGCCTTAATGATGGGCATCCCCTGGATATACTCAATCATGGCAGCATTCATCTTATCTTTTGCTGCCAGCCATTTTTGCACAAAATCTCTGCCACGGCTCATGGTCATCATCTGAAGCAACATTCCCGCCGGGATAACCAGGGTGGTGGCAAGTGCCAGCCGCCAGTCCACCACAAACAGGACTATGGTTGCAACCGTGGTGTAAACAAAGGCAGCCACAAAGTCGGGGATATTATGTGCCAGAAAGATTTCCATCTGTTCCACATCCTCACTCATAACTTTTTTGATCTGACCGGTATTTTTTCTGTTGAAATAACCAAGAGGCAGGCTTCTCAACTTGTGGGCAATGGCAATTCTTAAATCATAAAGAATATTATATGCCGAGACATGGGACAGGGTTGTGGAAATCCCAAGAAAGAGTTGTTTCAGGATAATGGCAGTAATTGCATAAACTATCAGCATATAAATATATTGCTGCTCGATATCAGCAACAGCCACGCTACTGACCTCTACTATGATCTTGTAGATTACAAGAAAGGGAACGATTCCAAACCCTTCTCCGATAATGGCAGACAGAGCAGAGAAAATCAGTTTACCTTTCTGGGCTGCGGCAAGATGCAGCAGTCCGCCGGCACTGCTCTTTGTTTCAGGTTTTGCGGGCATATTTGCAATTCCTCCATCTTTTTTTTAATTGGAGACAATCATGAACCATTAATATGATCATCAGAGGGAGGATTATTACCCTGCTTATAAAAATATGGCTAACGGTTGAAGAATTATTTTTGACGGTGGATGAATATTAAACATTCCGGGTTATGCGAAATAGATAGTAAACTGCATGCCCTTAAATGTTTGACCATCACCATTTTGATTTTACTCTACATAGATAACTGCCGGGCGAGATACCGTGCTGCTTTCTAAAGGCCCTGGCAAAATGACTGAGACTTGAATAACCCACTTCATAAGCTACTTCAGTCACATTCATCCGACCGGTATCAAAGAGAAATTTTGCCCTGCCAAGACGGGTCTGGCGAAGATAACCAAATACTGTGGTCCCGTAGAGTTCCCGAAAACAGATATTTAACTTTGGGTGGGACATACCGACTGTTTTCGCTAAATCAAGCAATTTTGGCGGATTTTGCAGGTTGCTTTCAACTAATTTACCGGCATACTGTACCCGCTCAACTTCATGGGGGAGCAGAGATGGTTTTTTGGGGGAAACATTTAAAAAAGGTGCAAGATGTGCCAGGCTGTGGGTAATTAATTCAAGAACTTTACTCTCAAGGTAGAGGCGTTTGAGCGAACCCTGATACGGACAATCAAGAATCTGCTGAATAACCATATTGGTGGCTGGTGGTGTGGTTGATACCTGATAATAAAATTGTTCATTATCACCATTGATAATATCACGCATACCGGCTGGAACTCTGTCATGTTCCCCTGCCATTAAGCTCCGGCATAACAGGGGGTCTATGTATATTCCTACACAGGAAACAGGAATTCCTGCCGGGGGAACGGCAACTCCGCTCCATTGGGGAAGATAGGTAATAATACTGTGTCCCGGCTGATAACCCTTAATATTTTTTTTACTGTCACCATGATTAACAGCGTAATTCATGACCCCCGAAAGAGCGTAGCTGAAAACTATTGCTGGGAAATTATAGGAAAAACTAACTGCTATATTCTCTATCAACCGGTAATCCCCAATCCCTAATACCAAACCAGTTTTGAGTTTGATCATATACATTGACCCAGTTCCGATTTCCCCTGGCCATGTCCAGGATACTTCCGAGCCGTCTCTGCCATTCATGATCCGGTTGAAATCATGAAAATTGTTAAAAAGCTCTCCGCCATCAATGAAAGTTGTTTTTGGACTCATGCCACTCCCAGGGGTTCGGTTAACTGCTCTGATATAATTACCGGATTGACATTACCGGTTTAGAAACAATTAAATCTGAACCTTAACTAGGCAGGTCTAATTATTTTAAGGTATCATAGCAATAGCAGGTTCCGGTGTCAATAGTCAGGAGCGAGGGTCAAAGTTAGAAAACGATGAAAATTGAACCATGAACCTCGATATCACTATCCCCCATATGCCTTGATACTTGTGTCATTTGGCATTATCGAGAATAAGCATTTTGGGCAGGCTCCTGGTCATGCGGTTGTCTACGCAAATGAGAGTACAGGATTCTGGTTATAATCATAATAACATGCTGGATATTCTGTAGATAACAAATGCAAGGAAAAATGCCAGGAACAACATACCGGCAAGAAGAACGGCCGTCCATTTATCTGAGCCTATTTCGCTGCGTAGCGTGGCTATCGTAGCGAGGCAGGGAATAAAAAAATGTGAGGTCACCACAAAGGCAAGAGCGGCAGGCAGGGTGATAGATTCCCCGATTGTTTTAATAATATCCTGACTATCAGGAGAACTAAGAGCAAAAAGAACAGCCAGGGTTCCAACGGTGGTCTCCTTGGCGATAAAGGAACTTAATAATGCC
Organism: uncultured Desulfobulbaceae bacterium; assembly: GCA_964513405.1. Lineage (GTDB taxonomy): Bacteria > Desulfobacterota > Desulfobulbia > Desulfobulbales > Desulfobulbaceae > DRLX01. The sequence continues at coordinate 1,916 of CAZEMY010000117.1, read as the reverse complement.
ACTATAAACCGCCAGTCAAGACCGATCAGTTGACCGGCAGGTTCCAGTAACATACCCAACTGATAGAGAAAACTGGTATGGATATCGCCGTGTGGAAAATAACTGATTACCCATACAAAAATAACAGCACAGAATATCACGGTTCCTGCCCGGCGAATAAACATCGTTACCTGTGTGTATACTCCGCGAAATATGGTACGAAAATTAGGTCGATGGAAAAGGGGAAGTTCAAGAATCAGACCATCAGCACCGGACCGTGGCGTGAAATGTGCCACAGCTTTTCCGGCTAATGCTCCGACAGCGATATTTGTCAAGGTGAGGATAACAATAATTGTTGCAGCAGTAAGGGGCGGGAAAAAAGCCAGAACAAACAAGGCTGCCACCATACTCTGCCCGGCACAGGGCAGAAAGGGAAGCATTATGATAGCAGAAAGTCGTTGTCGCCTGGTCTCCACAACCCGGGTTCCGGCAACGGCAATGGCGTTACAGGCAAAACTCATTAGCAGCGGTATGGCTGCTTTACCCGAGGTCCCTGCCCGACGCAGTGTGGGGTCGATATGATAAGAAATTCTGGCCAGGTAACCCACATCTTCCAGAAAATGAAAAAGCGTATAAATAATTCCTATGGCTACAGACAAAACCACTACCCAACCAGCTCCAAGAAGAATACCATCGGCAAAGAGACTGCCTAACATGCCCGGCCAGGCTTCTTTAATTGAGGGTCCTTTTTCAAGGGCAACCTTTAAAGTCGAACCCATGGCAAGCATGGTAATTCCGAAAACAATAACCACGCTGAGCGGTACAGCTACAAAGGCCGTAATTCTGCCCCAAACAGGGTGGAGAAACCATTTGTCCAATCGTGTGGTCAGACTGCCCTTGCCTGTTATATCAGATACCGCCTCGCAGCAAATAGTGTTTATCCATTGCTGGCGTCCATGAATAATAGCATTTATCGTATCCCCATGCCCGGCAATAAATGTTTCGATTATCTCGGTTTGATTGTTATCCATTTCCGTTGAACTTAACACGGTTTCAGTTACGGCCCGGTCATTTTCAAGGAGTTTTGAAGCTGTCCAGAGCACAGGCCATTTACAGGTGAGATCGGAGGGAATCCGGACAGAGAGTTCAGAAACTTCAGGGGGAACCTCCGGTTTATTCCCTTGTTCTGCCAAGTCAGCAGGGTCAATATTATCAAGAGCTGCAAGAAGCTCACTTATCCCATGGTTACGGGAAGCAATCAGGGGGATTACCGGCATGCCAGTGACTTCCGACAACTTCTGCGGATCAATTTTTCGTCCTTCATCTTCGGCAACATCCATCATATTCAAGGCGATGACCACCGGAACATCGAGAAGAGCAAGTTCTGCTATCAGATACAGCCCTCTCTCGATAGCTGCTCCATTCACCACAGCCACCACAATATCCCTGTCACCGAAAACAATGTAATCTCTGGCGATTTCCTCTTCAAGAGAGTTGGCTGACAACCCATAGGTGCCGGGCAGGTCAACGATTCGATAATCTCTTTCTCCGCTTTTTGAAAATCCTTCCCGCCTGCTGACAGTCTTGCCCGGCCAGTTGCCTACCCGTTGCCGCAGACCGGTAAGCCGGTTGAAAATGGTCGACTTGCCGGTGTTGGGCTGTCCGGCAAGAGCAATAATAAGTTCATCTCCGCTTTCTGCCGGCTCTACAGGCACTTGTGATTGTTCGTGACATTCTTTATCACAACAGGAGCATCCAAGGTTTGGTAGGTTCATTTTTTATTTTCCATAACAGATTGTTTAAATTACACCCAAGAGGTATGAGTATTCTCTATTCTCTGTCTTCCCCCCTTTGCAAAGCTAAACTTTTGGCTTCTGACAAACTGTCACCTTATAGTATGTCTAAGCTGTTATTCTGTATATTTGAAAATATTCTCG
>CAZEMY010000116.1:0-7725 GCA_964513405.1 uncultured Desulfobulbaceae bacterium | reverse complement strand
CTTGTGTTGTGGGTTATATCCGCTAATCCGACCTACGGAGTACACCTGTCACCTGTCACCTGAACCCTGATCACCTTGCCGGCAATAATACCAGCTTCATAAAGAGCAAACATCGGGATGGAGAGAAGAACCGTTGCAGTTGGTTCTCCGGCGGTGAGGAGAAAGGAGAGAAAAACAATTGCTCCGTAGAAGTATTTTCGTTGTTTGCTAAAATGGTTTTTGCTGAGCAAACCGGATCTCACAGTCATGACCATGAGAAATGGTATCTGAAAGGCAATGGCAAAGGCCAGCACCATGCGGGCAACAAAGGTAAGGTATAACCCTAACTTGGGCATGGGCTGTAAATTGTCACCTGCGTAACTCATAAAAAAGACAAGCATTCTTGGCAGGGCAATGAAAAAGGCAAATAATGCTCCCCCTGCAAAAAGCAGGGTTGACCAGAGAACAATCCTTATGACAATGCGTTTTTCATGGACACGAAGAGCAGGGGAAATAAACATCCAGGTCTGATAAAGGAGAAAGGGAAAACCTACCATGATGCCCACGAGTATAGCCAGCTTGATATAGCTGATAAAAGCCTCGGTGAGATTGGTGTATATGAGGTTGGTCAGCTCAGGGTAGGCATAGAAAAGCGGTCGCATACAGATTGCGGCTATCGGCTCAATGAACAGATAGGCGATAACCGTAAAAACAAAGACAACTGTAAAACTCCAGACTAATCTTTTTCGCAGCTCCTCGTGATGGGGAGCAAATTGCTCAAGAATAGCAATCATTTTTTACCTGCCTCTCCATCTTTTCCAGAATTATTATCGGTTAACGTCCCCTCAATTTCATCTGTCGGTTCCTGTTTTCTCTCCTTTTCTTTCGTTTCGTCCTGCTGTCCGCCCGGCTGGTTATCAATAATGTCAGGCTCTTTTTTTCGATCTTTTTCCCATGGTCTTTCCTCAGATAGCAGTGACATATCTATTATGTCCTTACCACGGCCACTGGTAGCAGGTGCATTATCAGGTGCAGGAACATCAGGGTCATGATCAAAGGAAACTCTTTTTGTCCTGGTTTCCGTGTCTATCAAGTTCCGTTGCAAGTCAGAGACAGTTTTGTTAATTTCTCCTTTCACCTCGTTAAGAGCATTTTCTTCATCACTGAGTCCTTCCCTGACTTGATTGACGGTCTTTTTCAGCTCATTGATCCCTTTGGCAAGAGACTTGGCAAGTTCCGGGAGCTTATCCGGCCCGACAACAATCAGGGCTACAGCGAGGATAACAAGCATTTCGGGGAGACCTATTCCAAACATTTATTTTCTTTCCTTGCAGTTTGTCAGATGTAAATCACATCTTAGCTATTATATCTGAAAAAAATTGGCTGTGATCTTTTTTAAAGTGCTGAGAACTACTTGGGAAGGTAAGGGGTTTTCAGGCGGGTGTCAAGCTGTCAGCCGGTCAATGAGAATTATTTCTTTCTTTGTTTTTCTCTTTCTGCCGGTGTTTTCCTCAGACCGTCAATAGCGTGTTGAATGGCCATAAACGGATTGGTCAGGATCATTCTCGGACCGGCATAGGACATGACTTTGCAAATATCATCTCTTTTGGCTGGTGCATAACAGTGAATGCTGCACTTCCCGCAGGTTGTTTTGATTTCCTGAAAAGGGCAGTCCCTTAGCCTTTTTTTTACATAATTCAATAATGTCTGGCATTTCGGGCAAAGACTGTCCTGGTGTTTATGTTTGGCTTTGCAGTAATGGCTGATCATTATCGAGACTGTTTCTATCTCTCTTTCAATACGGGGTGTTGTTTGGTCACCTTTCATCTGCACCTCACGGAGTAGAGTGGACCCCATTATCAAGACAGTTTATAGGCAAAGTTAATCAATTTCATTATTAATACTCTGGGCTTTGAGATAGGCTATTCCACCGGAATTACCGGGTCGTCGCAAATATTTTCCCCTTTTCCATAACCGCGAACCCATACCGCAAGGTAGGTGTCAACATAATCAAGCCAGGCGGAGAAAGTTTGCGGGTTTACAGCATGACGATACATTCTTGCCGTAACCACCGCACTGCCGGCAGCGTAATGGCGGCAATCGTCGCAATCTGTATCCGGCACGCAGCAGGCAGCATCACGATCCCATTGCAAGTCGGTACGGTACTGCCGAAAAGAACGGCCAAGACCTATATCAGTGGCAGGGTTCATGCGCGGATAAGAGCAGGAAAACAGATCGTGCAGACCTTTGTTTTCGGTATGGGCAAGGATGTTATATCTGGAAAATATCACTGTCTCTGGAAATTCGTCAAGCAGCTCAGTCATCATTCGGCGGGTTTTTGTCAGTGTTGTTGGGGTATGACGAAGATACCCTGTATAACCAACCGGGGCAGAAAACATATTAAATGTGATCTGCATGTTATTAGCTGCGAGTTTTTTGGTGACTTCCCGTGCCTCTTCGATATTTACCGGGGTGAAAGTGTAGACAAAAATTGCCCGGGGATCGTTTTTATAAATCTCCATCTGGCGGATAAGCATATCCGGGGAATTTCTTGTTTTTAGACTTGTCTGGTCATTGCCCCAGGCCGATACATGTATTCTGTAATAAATGTCTAATGGAAATTCTTTTAAACCATTGCTTGCAATGGCTCCGAGGGGAATTGTTTCGTAACATGCCCGGCATAAATCGGGGACAAGTCCCGGCTCTGCTCCTGCCAGCACAACGAAGGTTATTCCCCGTTCTTTTTCGGCAATAAGAAGATTCCGCCACTCCTCCTCGCTGTTGTTTGATTTGGCAAACTGCTTCTCGCCGGCAAAATAATAACAGCCTTCACAACGAATGTTACAGCGGTTGGTCATGTCGTAGGTGGACTCACGCAGGAAAAAATACTTACGGACTTTTTCCCATCTCTTTTTAATAACCGGGTCTGCAATGATATCGGAAAATTTATATTGCTGCGGTTTTTTTACGATTTTAGTCGTCGTCGCTGCTGCTAAGTTTGTCATTAATGTATTGGCCTATAATTCTGACGGTTGTAAGCTTCGGGTAATCATCTTCATCAATTCTTATCCCGTATTCATCTCGCAGTACAAGTGCGATGGTGGCAAGGTCCATGGAGTCTATCCCCACTTCATCGACAAGGTCAAGATCCACATCAAAACTCTCAGGAGTTACATCTTCCAGCTTGAGTTCATTGATGATAATTTCAGAAATTTTAAGGGTGGTTTTGTTGATGTCGCTGCTCATGGCTGCTCTGTAATAGTTCTGGTTAACTGTAAATTCTTTTTAAATTAAAACCGTATAATACCTGTGCAAACTTCCTCGTTTGTACAGATTATTTTAAAGGTATATTGTTTCTTCTTACTGTTTTTGCAGGCATTGATTTCAAGTAAATCATCGGGACGGACAATCCTCTTGAATTTAACCCTGCTCAGGCCGGTTAGACTTATTTTCTGTGATTCCGCTGAGCTTATCAAATCAATAACCATACCTAACTGGGCTATGCCCGGCAGGACCGGGTCATCCGGAAAATGCCCTTCAAACCACGGTGAGTCACTGTTAACTCTAAATCGGGCAGATATTTCATCACCGTCCGGTATGTTTTTTGAGCCAATCAATGTGTACCAGAGTGGGTTATCGTCTATTCGTTCTGTTTGCATCATGTATGAACCTGGCAGAAAAAATCAGGACAATATTTACCAATTCAGATAAGTTTATCCAAGGATTTTCCCACCGTAACACTTGGATAGTAAATATTCAAGACGGGGTCAAACAACCGTCATCAATGTATACCCCACCGAAAAGCGACCACTTTCCGGAATAAAACCAAGAATCTTATCACCTTTTTTCAACCGTCCGGAAGCCAACAGCCCTTCCAGTGGAATGGGTGTTTTTAATACTGTTTATTCTTTGCCGGTATGACGGGCCTTACCGCACCTTTTTCAGAGAGCATGGCCAGGACGACTGTGGGGTGAATTGCTCCGATTGTCAAGTCAGCTGAAAAAGTTTGACCATCTGTGGTCGTTACGCCGGTAACTTTTTTGTCCTGGACATGGATTGTCTCAACTTCGTCATTTAGATTGATTGTCCCGCCCAGGTTTCTGAACCTGTTACTGAAAACCTCTGCCATCTGAGTGCCGTTTTTTTTCACCAACTGTTTTGCGGTTACTGCCACCTCTGCCGGGTCAACCAGACGGTGTTTTTTACCTTCAATATGGGGATAAGGGCAGTAAATACAGGAAAAGCTGCATCCCCGTTTAGTTTGCAGGTTAAGCATCCCGCCTTTTTCAGTATAAAAATCATGGTGGGCTGTTTTTTTTTGAAATGGGCGTACCCGTTTACCTGACCATGGCGGTGGATGGATAGCTGATTTTGCAGCAGATATTACTCCCGCTATTTCCGTTGGCTCCTGTTTGCCGGCTATGGCATTAACCAGAAGACCGAATCGTTCTCCTTCTCCTATAATCCCGTAATCAGCATTTAATTCGCTGAAAACTCTATCCGGCATGATGGTAAAACCGGCCCCGCCACAGACTATTATGGTTTTGCACTGCTGCCTGATAAAGCTTACCAGCTCCCGATAATTTTTAATAAAATACTGGCTGTCTCCCGCATCGGTATTGTCAATGTTACGACAGGATATACCTGTAATCTGTGGGCGGCTTTTTTTTAATATATCACCAAGCTGGGTAAGGGTTACAATATTCATATCCACAATCTCAACCTGATGTTCCCTGCCGATGGAACCTGCCACATAATCCAGCCCGATGGGATAAACAGGGTGGGGGACAGTGAGGGTATTGGGCGAGATAAGCAGGATTCTCATAATCAGCTACAATCAAATTATAAATGTTCTTATTTATACTGATGGATGCACATTACTTTAGACAGTTAGCTTGCATAGTTAATTTTATAGATTAACTAAAATAAAGTTCCATGGCAGTTATTGATGTCCCTAATCCAAGGATAATAATTTTTGATTTCCCGTCAATTTCAGGCGGAGAATTTAAGCTGTTGTTGTGCATAAATTCGGGGACATCTCTTCTTTGGAGAATAGATGCTGCCCAGACCGCTGCCATTGCTGAGGCTGAGCCATACTCCCCTGTATATTGCCGGTAAGGGCAGATTATTGCATTGGCAAAAGAGGTATGAGCCATAAATTCCGACAACTGTTGTTCGCCCTTTTCCTTTATGCCAGCGGGTATACCCACCATGATAATTTTATAGTCAGTTAGCTCGGGGCTGGTTTTCTTTAATGATTCTAAAAGTTCATCTGTCCATTGTCGTCCATCGTCGAATCTGTAAAACGAGAGCCGGATACATACCTGAGAGCTGTCCCGACTACGACATATATGGAGAGCACCGCCTCCATCGCTTTTTCTTGTGTTTTCGTTGATGGAGCTGTCAAGCAGCGGGGAGAGAACCTCGTGATATTCATCTGCTCCCATTAAAATAGCACTGTTATTATCTTGTTCAGAAAGGAGAAGCTCCGCACTGATCAGGGACTGTTCAAAGGAGTAATCACCGCCGCTATTGGTGATATTTGCACCTTTTGCCCCCATTAAAATTGCAACCTGACCGGCGGCTCCGTTATGGACGGAGCCGATGAAATCGGTGGGACTGGGGAACTGTTCTTTTGAAGTTGTCAAACGATCCAGAAAGTCATAGGTCTCAGATAATGCTCCCCAGCTTGTACCCATAAAAATTGATGACGGTTTTTCTTTCATCCCCGACCCGGCATGGGCATTAACCGTTAGGTAAAGGGACATCCTTGGTATTTTTTTAAGTCGTCTGATAAGTGCTGGCAGCAGTTTTTTCGATATGGTCTTCATATCTGTCAAGCCACCGGAGTATTTGCCATCATTTAAGCTTTTCAGAGTATCCTCAGTACCTCCTGCTCCGCTTGTGCAACTGAGACCGAGGATGGCAAGGTTTTTTTTTTGCTTTTGCTTTTGTTTCTGTTTTTTCGGGCATTTTATCTCTGCTGGTTACCGGCAGAGAGTGGTTCTCAGGTTTTTTTACGACAAGAGAGCCGTTATTACCGCCAAAACCAAAAGAATTGGAAATAATTGTTGTAAGCGGTTTATTTATTGTATTTATGAGCGGATTTAATCTTAGGGCAGGGTCAACGGTTCTCAGACCAGTATTGCCCGGAATAAAATCGTTATTAATGCAGAGGGCAGCAATAACCGCTTCAATGGCACCGGCGGCAGCAAGGCTGTGTCCGCTTGCCCCCTTTATGGAAGAAAGAGGGGGCGGGGAAAATGGAGAAAAAAGTGAATGGACAGCCTTTGCCTCAGCGAGATCATTCTCCGGGGTTCCTGTACCATGAAGATTAATATAATCAATCTGTCTCGGCTCAATGCCGGCATCTGATAATGCTCTCTTCATTGCAACTGCTGCCCCTTTTCCCTCAGGATGCGGGGCAGCCGGATGGTGGGCATCACAACTCAGTCCTGCCCCGGCAAGTTCAGCAATTGCATTTTGTGAATCGGTCGTCAGTAACAACATACCAGCCCCTTCAGCCACGGACATACCCCGGCGATTAACATCTAAGGGACGGCAGCCATCTTTATCAATAAGCTGTAAGGGCTGGAAACCAAAATAAGTAAGACGGCAAAGCGAATCTACCCCGCCGACCAGGACGGTTTTTGCCCGTTGCTGCCGCAACAATTCCATGGCAATGGAAATGGCGACTGCACCGGAGGAGCAGGCGGTTGAAACGGTTAGAATCTTCCCGTTGCAGTTTAAATAGCGGCCAAGCTCTTCACCGACAGTATTTAATCCATGGTGACGGTATTTTGATTTTGCTTGATCAGCCTGTTTATCCCTGAGAAGTTGTTCTGTGGTGAGAATACCGCCGGTGGTTGTGCCGATTACAATGGCACCAGGCGGTTCGCTATGCCCTCTCATTGCCTGTTCTGCCGCTTTTAATGCCAGAAGATGGGTTCTTGGCAGCTCGTTTTCGTTTGAGTGGTTGTGGTTTACATCTATATCTGTGCGAACCTGACCAGTCGGCAGGGGAGGAGTGTCTGCAAGCAGCTTGAAAAGATCAAGCTCTGAGAGCGATGAGCTGTTTGCCCGCAGGGCCTTAACTGTTGCCTCGGTATCGTTGCCAAGCGGGCTGATAATTCCAATTCCACTTACATATACCTGTACTCTTTTCAAGGCAGGCTGCCTGAAGAATTTTTACGGATATGATCAGTAAGAGAGGCGAGCGAGGAGAAAACCTTTTCCCCGACTTCCTGACTGTTGATAATTACTCCATAATCTTTTTCCACCATGACCACCATCTCCAGAACATCAATGGAGTCAATCCCAAGTTCTCCGCCAACCAGTTGAGCGTTTTCGTCGAAGTCTTCCGGTTTCACATCCGGCAGGTTGAGGATATCTATCAATTTAATTTTCAGTTCTTCAAGAAGGTTTGCCATGAGTGTTTTGTGTTTTTGTAATGGTTTTGGTGTATAACGCCGCAAGTTATATTGAGTTATTTAATATATATTTCTGAATTGGTTTGCGTAGTATATTGGTAATTTTTTCTTTCAGGATAATTTATGGGCTTAATTAGCATAACACAAAAATATTGGTGATGACTTTTTAGACATGTTACCCTGTTTCCGTCTCACTTCACATATCATTTAAGGTAAATGTTCGGCTATCACCCCCCCCCCCCATTTTTGCCCTTTTCCCTCCACCCCCATATGCCCAATATAACGGGAGAGCGGAATAAAAAAAACCTGGGGAAAA